>DATLNE010000022.1 GCA_035536915.1 Acidimicrobiales bacterium | reverse complement strand
TGGTCGGATACGACCCGGTGCCGTTCGAGTCCGACCGGCTGGCGGCGTTCTTCCAGCGGGTGGCCACCCTCACTATGCCGATCGGGCCGGACCTGAGCGGGTACGGCGGATGCGACGGTACCATGTACCAGCTCGCGGCGTTTGGCGATCTGTTCTCGGCGTGTCGATTCCAGTGGTGGTCGAGCTGGCCGCCGCACTGGCAGCCTCTGGTGGACATCGCGTCCGAGATGATCGAGGCATTCACCGACGCCGAGGCCCCAGACGCCGAACCGCTCTCATGGCCCACCGACTTGCGGGAAAACGAAAAACCTGGGGCGGGCTGAACGCCCGTCCTGACGCCTGTCGAAGCTCCATCACCTCGCTCTCGCACACCGCAGGTGTGCCGACTGGCATCACCTGGCCGCACCGGGATGGTTCGCTACACGGCATCACATCACTCCACCGCGACAGCACGCTGTCGCAGCCGAGGCGGTGCCAAACAGCTCTACGGGGTCGGCCGGTCGTCGAGCCAACGACAACCGACTGTCACTCCACCAGCGAGCGACGCCCCAGAAACCTCTCCGTTCCGCCGGACCGGCTACTCAACACGATGGCTCGACCCCCGAAGGGTGACCGCTCATCCGAGAGCACGCGAGGGGATCGAGACCCCCGACGTGCCGTTGCCCCGGCGAAGCGGCGTCGGCGTAGTTAGTCGTCGGCTCGGCCGGCGGGCCGCGTCGGTGGTCGGTCGCGAGTGACAGTGCGATGTCACCGGAGCCGGCGAGGGGTCCAATCCACAGCAACGGGGTCGGGGACGATGCCGCAACGAGGCCGCACGGGGTCGAGCCCCAGGAAGGAAGCCTCGCAAGCGCGGTCGCCCGGGGTGCCCCAGTTAGGCCGACAGCTCCCCTCGCCGGTCCGGAATCTCACGCGGTGTCACTCGTCCGTGGTCTTCCTCCTCCAGGGGTCTTCGGTCCGGCCATCGCCGTGCGGTGACCGTGCGCTGTCACTCACGACGCCAGGAACTTCTTGGCGTCGAACGCCACCTGCTTCCGCCACAGGTGGTACACCGCCCGCCCGATCTTCGCCTCCAGGATGGCGTGCGCCTTCTTCGCCCCGCGCTTCTTCGACGCCCGCTGCATCCACGCCTTCGCCGGCGCGAAGCTCCGCAGCATCAGACTCGCGGCCTCCGCGAACGCCCACTTGAGGTGCGCGTTGCCGATCTTGCGGCCGCCGACGCCCTTCACCTTGCCGGCGCTCTCGTGCGTACACGCGACCAGCCGCGCGTACGAGAGGAAGTTGCCGACGCCGTCGAAGCGGTCGATGCGGTCGATCTCGTAGAGCATCACCAGGCCGAGGATCGGACCGATCCCGGGGACGGTGCGGAGGAAGGCGAACGTCGTCGGGTCGTCGACCTTCGCCGACTTCACGAGGTGCGTTTCGAGCGCGGCGATCTGGGTGTCGTAGTTCTCGACGAGCGCGAGGTCGGCGCCGATCGACAGCTGCGTGCTGGGGTGCTCGAAGCGTTCGGCGATGGCGGCCGTCCGGTTCCCCTTGTAGGTGAGCTTCTTGTCGAACGGCGGGAGGTTGTACTGCGCGTTGGTGTTCTGCACGTGGGCGATCAGCTGCGCCCGCTGGCGGACGAAGAACGAGCGGCGGCGGAGGAGGTCGCGGGTCTCGCGCTTGGCCTTCGGGTAGACGTGCGCCATCGGGAAGAACCCGCCCTTGAGGAGCCCGGCGATCTTGCGGGCGTCGAGCTTGTCGTTCTTGGCCTTCCCGCCGTGGATGGCCTTCATGGCGAGCGCGTGCCCGAGGACGAACGGGATGCGCTCGCGCTCGCACAGGTCGGCGAGCCAGTACCAGGCGAACATGCACTCGCAGCCGACGACGAGTCCGTCCCGGTACGGCTTGACGGCGTCGAGGAACGCGGCGGGCGAGGCGGGGAGATCCTGCTCGAGGCGAGTGGTGCCGCTGGCGTCGAGGACGTTGACGAAGAGGCTTCTGGCGTGGAGATCGACGCCGCAGTAGTATGCGTGCGTGGTGGTGTAGGGACGCATCTCGGACCTCCTTGACGACGGGCCGGCCTGATCCCGCTCCGTGGTTGCGGACGCCCCAAACGCCCGCTGAAAGATCCACCCGAGGACCGGCCCGCCCGGCGACCTCACACTTTGGCGACAGGTTCGGCCCGTCGTCAACGAGGCCATGAGATGTATCCTCGCGTTACACCTGACCCGGCGGGCATATAGCCGTTTCGGAGTTCATAACTCCCCGCGACCGCCGAGCAGGTGAGCTGGGTCGTTCGGCGGTGGTCGTCATCTGAAAACGGGCGGCGGAGGGGTTCCGGGAGGGGGAAGTGCGGCTGACGCACGTGATCGCGTTGAAGATGGCGGTGACGCTGGTGGCGTGGGCGTGCCCGCTGCTCGTCTGCCCGCCGCCGCTGTTTGAAGCCGTGGGCCTGCCGGTCCCGTCTCTGCCGGTGTTCGCCCGGCTGCTCGGCGCGGCGTACCTGGCCCTGCTCGTGGTCTACGCCCTCGGGTGGGCGGACGCCCGCGCCGGCC
>DATLNE010000021.1 GCA_035536915.1 Acidimicrobiales bacterium | reverse complement strand
GTCGCCCGCCGGGGCCGACCCTCGACGACGACGAAGTCGTGGGCATCCAACCAAGTGATTGCGTCGATGATTCGACGCGCCCCCCTGGCCTCGGGGTCCTCCAGTCCGAGCAGGCTGGCCCACGCCCGCGCAGGGTACGTGACGTCGTGCGGCGGGGCGGCTGCGAACCACAGGAACGACAGGTAGAGCTTGAGTCGCACTGCGCCGCCGCGCCCGCCGCGCAACATCGTCGTCATGGGTGGCGCACTCTGGCCCGACTCAAAGGTCCTGACGAAGCCCCAGCGCACTGGAGCGCCCCGACGATGGACTCGGCGCGCCACGGAGGCGGCGTACTGGAGTGCAGTCTCCGGAACCGTAGGTGTAGCCAATGTCGATAGCCCTCCGACCGGGGCGACCTGCTACACGAGTTATCGCGAGCAGTAGGAGTAGTAGTGGGTCCTTACGTAGTACCCGGTGCAAGCTCGGGGTTCCCTCCGCACAACTGTAGTCGGCCAGCGGTCGGTCCAGGCACTAGGTAGAGGGTGGAGCAACGGCAGGTGTCACCTGGGATACTGGCTCAACGTGACTTGGTGGTGAACCGTCTTCGCGCGCTGTAGAGTCACCTTGTCCTCGACCCGAGGACGACGAAGGGGAGGCCCGGACAGGCCTCCCCTTCGGAACCGACAGTGGTACCTGTGATGGCAGCACTGGCAGCGTTGCAACTCCAGTCTGCCACGCAGGTGCCGCTCCATCACAAGGAGGCGAGCCTTCATGGCATCGACTTACCGCCGTCGACACGGCAAGGACACCTGGCACTTCTGCAGCAACTGCTCCAACTGGCCGACTGTCAGCTACGACGAGCGCACGACGAAGCCGACTACCGGCGAGTTCTGCGACGAGTGCATCGGCAAGCGGGCGGCAGGCAACTGTAAGTAGTGCCCAAGATGCGGGCCCCTGGCTGGATTGCCAGGGGCCCGCGTTGGACCCTCTGCCACAGGGTCCGGAGGCCGGCCCCCGCCGCCCTCGGGCCTGCCTCGAGTGAAAGCCCCCGCGGCCAACAGGCCGACCTAGCTCAATTGGCCGCATCTCCGACATCCACGGCCCTACCCTCAGGTGTCGAAACTGGACGAGGGATTGAACAAATGGCTCGCGTGACGCGTCTGAGCGTGACGAACTTCCGGTCGATTGGTGAGCGCGTAGAGTTGGCATTCCCGACGAAGGGGCCACTCGTATTGCTCGGCCCGAACAACGCTGGGAAATCTAACCTCGTCCGGGCCGTTGAGCTCGTGCTCGGCGACCGCTGGCCTGGCAGCTTCGAACCTGAAGACCATGACCTTCACGGCCGCTCAAGAGAGGCGGTCCCGATGAGGGTGACTGTTGAGCTTGACGAGGCCTTCGTTCCCGTGAAGGACGGGTTTTTCGAGGTGTCGGAGCTGGCGTGGCGTTACGACCCCGATGACGAACGCCCGATCCTGTTCGAGATGGTCGCACCAGACGGCTCACGCCGATGGGCGAACAGCGAGGCGAGAGATCAGTGCTTCTGCATGGTCGTGGGCGCTGATCGGCGTCTGCACTATCAGTTGTCGTACACGTCGAAGTACACCCTCCTCTCACGTTTGATGCGGCGCTTCCACGCCGCACTCGTAGACGATGAGGAGCGAGTCAGCAGACTGCGCGACCTGTTCGAAGATGTGGTCAAGACCTTCTACGAGGTGGAGCCCTTCGCGAAGTTCTCGACTGACCTCAAGGAGAGCGCGGCCAGCTTCGCGGCCAACTTGGAGTACCGCCTAGACCTCGACTTCTCCGCCTACGACCCGTCGAACTTCTTCCACTCGCTACGTGTGCATCCTCTCGCAGGCGGTGTGGTGCGCACCTTCCAGGAACTTGGTACGGGACAAGAGCAGATCTTGGCCCTCGCCTTCGCCTACGCGTACGGCGCTGCGTTCGGTGCGGGCGGTGACGCCGGCCTCCTCCTTGTTATCGAGGAGCCAGAGGCACACCTGCATCCGCTCGCGCAGCAGTGGCTTGGCCGTCACATCCACGCCCTAGCGGATACGGGCGTTCAGGTGCTCGTGACGACTCACAGCCCAGCGTTCGTGGAAGTCGAGCACCTTGACGGCTTGGCCCTTGTGACGAAGTCGTCGGAGCAGAGCGCAACGAGAGCCACGCAGCGCTCTCCGACCTCGCTGGCTGAGTTCTGCAATGACCACGGCGCAGCGGGAAAGGCGACCCCAGGCACCGTCTTGCCTTTTTACGCGGCCAGCGCGACCGAAGGGATAATCCGTGGCTTCTTCGCCCGATGCTGTGTGCTGGTTGAAGGGCCGACCGAGTCGTTCGCGTTGCCGACCTTGCTGCGCCGTGCGGGAATCGACTTGCTCGAACACGGCATCGATGTCATCGCAGTCGGCGGCATCGGCAACCTGGCGAGGTGGTGGCGCTTGTTTCGGGCGTATGACATCCCTGTGTTTGTCGTTTTCGACCGGGACTCGGATGACGACGAGTCCGGCGCCAGGCGGGCGGACTTGGCCGGAACCCTGGGGGTAGAGGTGGCCGCCCTTGAAACGGAGACGAGCGGTAGTGCTCTGGCTGTTCTGCCGACCTACGCGGTCTTCGCACCTGCTTTCGAACAATCGATGCGCACCCTCTTTCCGACGAACTTCGGTGACCTCGCAGGTCGCGGCCGGGAGCGTCTCGGGGGCTCGAAGGTGCTGTGCGCCCGCTACGCGGTTGAGCGCCTTCCGCTCGATCACGACGCCGACGGCTGGAGGCTCGTGCGCGAACTTGGGGCGGCCATCATGGCTGTGGCGAACGCAAATCCGGACGCCACAGATTCGGTAGGGAACGACGCCGCTTGAAGGTGTCCACGAAGGGGACGTATGCACGTTCGGCCGGTCCCCCGGCACGACAACCGATAGCGGCCGGGGCGCTGCTCCTAACAGCCCCCGGCCCGGCCGATTCCTACGAGGAGGAACCGACATGGCCAAGCATACGAACGACGAAGGCGCCGCCGAGGTGGTGGAGGCGCCGGGCTTCATGGTGCGCGACCCGCAGGGCCGCACGCGGGTGTTCATCGGCGACCTGAGCGGCACGGACGGCGACTGGCTGCCCGGCGTCGCCATCTACGACGAGCGGGGCAGCGAGCGGGTGTCGCTGCTGCTGGGAAGCGCGGGGCCGGTGCTCAGCTACGCCGAGCACGGCGACACACGCCTGGAGGTCGGAGTGGTCGACCGGGGCGGCGAGGGCACCGCGCCCGGCCCGTACCTCGTGGCCGTGGGCGAGCACGGCGAGACGGCCTGGAGCGTGCGCGTCAACGACGAGGGCCTCGTCCGCGAGCCCTGAGCGCGACAGGTCCGCGACACGAGCGTCACACCGGCGCGACACGACCGCGACAGATCGGGCCATGGGCGAACTTTTTCGGCACTTTTCGAGAAACCTTGCCGCGAACGGGCCATTTTCGCGTCTTTAAGAGGTGAACAGCGCGACGCGGGCTGCGGGCGAGACGCCCCATGCCGAACGACACCCACCCCTGCCCCGGCACGCCACGGCGTGCCGGGGCAGGCACCCATCCATCCGGCCGCAGGCCGGGACGGCCGTCCCACCCCATCGGCTCCGGGCGCCCCGCCTGGTGCCCCTGACCGACGAGCACGAGCGGGCCGCCCTGGCGGCCCTGGCGGCGCTGCTGGCGCCGCTCATGGCCGACGACGGCCACGACCACACCGACGACCGACACAGCGACGACACAGGAGGCGATCACGAATGAGGGTGGCGACCTACACCCGCATCTCCACCGACGAGGAGCACCAGCCCAACTCCCTGGAGGCCCAGGCCACCAGGCTGGGCAGCTACATCGCCAGCCAGGAGGGCTGGGAGCTGGTGCGGCAGTTCTCCGACCAGATGACCGGGGCGACCACCGAGCGGCCCGACCTCCAGCGGATGCTGACCGAGGCCCGGGCGGGCCGCTTCGACCTCCTGCTGGTCTACCGGGTGGACCGCTTCAGCCGAAGCGTGCGCGGCCTGGCGCAACTGCTGGACGAGCTCGACAAGGCGGGCGTGGCCTTCCGCAGCGCCACCGAGCCCTTCGACACGACGACGCCGGCGGGCCGGATGATGGTGCAGATGCTCGGCGTGTTCGCCGAGTTCGAGCGGGCGACCATCGTCGACCGGGTCATCGCGGGCATGGAGCGCAAGGCGGCGCGGGGCGAGTGGACCGCCGGTGGCCCGCCCTTCGGCTACCGCCTCGACTCCGCGACGGGCCACCTCGTGGTGGTGGAGGACGAGGCGCCGCTGGTGCCCATCGTGTTCGATCTCTACCTGACCAAGCGCACGGGGGCGCGGGCCATCGCCAACTGGCTCAACGAGCGCGGCCACCGCACCAAGTACGGCAAGCCCTGGTCGCACATGTCGGTGCTCACCGTGCTGCGCAACCGGGCCTATGTGGGCGAGGTGTTCTTCCGCGACCGCTACCACAAGGCGCCCCACCCGCCGCTGGTCGACGTCGAAGTGTTCGACGCGGCGCAGGAGCTGCGGGCGGGCCGCGGCGAGAACCTGTCCAAGCGGGCCGCCAACTCCTCGGCCTACCTGCTGTCGGGCCTCGTCGTGTGCTCGACGTGCGGCAAGCGCTTCGTGGGCAACATCGCGGGCGGCAGCCGCTACCGGTACCGCTACTACACCTGCTTCACCCGCCAGCGCTACGGCAAGGACTCCTGCCCCACCGACCGGCTCCCCGCCGAGGAACTGGACCAGGCCGTGCTCGACGCGCTGCTGGCCCTCTACGAGGAGGTGGACCTGTTCGAGCGGGCCGCAGACGCCGCTCGCCAGCGGGCCTCGGCCGAGCGCGACCGGCTGCTGACCGAGTTGGACGCGGTCGAGGCCGAGCTTCGCAAGGGCGAGGACGCCATCGAGCGCTACCTGCTGGCCTTCGAGGCTGAGACGCTGACCGACGCGACGTGCAGCAAGCGCCTCGACACCATCGCCGACCGCGCCGTCGAACTGCGCGCCCGGCGAATGGACCTGTCCTCGGCGCTGGAGGACGAGCCGCGTGCGCCGAGCGAGGCCCAGGTCGCCAAGGTCCGCAAGCTGATCCTGACGGCGATGAAGGAGGGGAGCATGGCCGAGCGCAAGGTGCTGATGAACGCGCTGGTCCACGAGGTCACGGTGACGAGCCGCGCCGACGTGGTGCCGGTGTTCCGTTTCCCGTCGCCGTTGCTGGCTGACGGGAAAGTTCGCCCATTGGCGCGATCGGCGCCCCCGGCAGTGCCTGATCCCATGACATAGGCGACATCTGTGTCAGGACATAGGAGACACCCGAGCCGAGGAGTCTCCTGTGGACATGGGGCAGTACCTGGTCGAGGCGCACCTGCGCGAGGGGCGGTCGGTGGCCGAACTGGCGGCG
>DATLNE010000020.1 GCA_035536915.1 Acidimicrobiales bacterium | reverse complement strand
GCGTCCTTGGGGTTGCCCCACTCCTCGAACTCGCCGACGGTGAGCGGGATGGTCTCGTCGAGCATGGTGGTCACCACATCGACGAAGGGCACGAGGGCGAGCACGCCTGCGAACAGGTCGGGGCGGTCGTTGATCACGGCACCCATGAGCAGCCCGCCGGCGCTGCCCCCCATGGCGACGAGACGATCGGCCGAGGTGCAGCCGGAGGCGATGAGCTCCTCGGCGCAGGCGATGAAGTCGGTGAAGGTGTTGCGCTTGGCCAGGAACTTGCCGTCGTCGTACCAGCGTCTTCCCATCTCGCCGCCCCCGCGGATGTGGGCGATGGCGTAGACGAAGCCCCGGTCGAGCAGCGACAGCCGCAACGACGAGAAGCGGGGCTCCACGCTGATCTCGTAGGAGCCGTAGCCGTAGAGCAGGGTGGGCGCCGGCGTTGTCACGTCGCGGCGGGCGACCAGTGAGATCGGCACCTGCACGCCGTCGGGGGCGGTGGCCCACAGCCGGCGGGTCTCGTACTGGGCGGGGTCGTAGCCGCCGAGCACGGGCTGCTGCTTGCGCAGCACCCGGGTGCGTGCCTGCACGTCGTAGTCGTAGACCGACCGGGGCGTGACGAGCGACTCGTAGCCAAACCGGTAGGTGTCGGTGTCGAACTCGGCGTTGGCGTCGGGGCCGACGGTGTAGACGGGCTCGGGCATCTCGATGACGTGCTGGTCGCCCTCGGCCACCCGCAACACCCGGAGTTGGCGCAGGCCCGCCTCGCGCTCGACGAGCACCACGTGGCGGGCGAACACGTCGACCCCGTCGAGCTTGACCCGCTCGCGATGGGGAACGACGTCGACCCAGTTCTCCTTGCCGGGAGCGTCGACCGGCGCTTCCACCAGCTTGAAGTTCTCGGCGCCGTCCGCGTTGGTGACGATGAGGAAGCGGTCGCCTTGGTGGTCGACGTGGTACTCCACGCCCTGCTCCCGGGGGGCGACGATCCGGAACTCGCCGACGGGTTCGCCCGCGGGCAGCACCCACACCTCGGTGGTGACCTTGCTCTCCAGGGTCAGCACCACGTAGCCCTCGCTGCGGGTGAGGCCGACGTCGAGGAAGAAGCGGTCGTCGTCCTCTTGGAAGACGAGCGTGTCGTCGTCGGCCTTGCTGCCGACCCGGTGGCGCCACAGTTGGAAGGGCCGCATGGCCTCGTCGACCTTGGTGTAGAAGACGTGGGCGTTGTCGGTGGTCCAGGCCAGCCCGTAGTACGTGTCCTCCACCAGGTCAGCGAGGTCGTCGTCGGTGGCCAGGTCGCGGAAGCGCAGGCCGTAGCGCTCGCCGCCGTCGGTGTCGACGGCGTAGGCCAGCAGGTTGTGGTCGGGGCTCACGGCGTCGTTGGCGACGGCCAGGAAGTCGTGCCCCTCGGCCAGTTCGTTCTCGTCGAGCAGCACCTGCTCGGGCCCGTCCTCGGCGCCTCGACGGCGACAGGCGATGGGGTACTGCAGGCCTTCGACCGTGCGGCTGTAGTACCAGTAGTCGCCTTTGCGCACCGGCACCGACAGGTCGGTCTCCTGGATGCGGGCCACGATCTCGTCGAAGAGCTCCTGCTGCAACGGCTCGGTGGAGGCCAGCATCGCCTTGGTGTGGGCGTTCTCCGCCTCCAAATGGGCGAGCACGGCGGGGTCCTCGCGGTCGCGCAGCCAGTACCAATCGTCGGTCCGCTGGTCGCCGTGCGCCTCGATGACGTGCGGCCGCCGTTCTGCTGTGGGCGGCTGGGGCTGCGAGTCGTGCATGACACGTAGCCTGGCATCCCATGCCTGTGTACGCGCTCGGCGACCGAGTTCCCGACATCCACCCCGACGCGTTCGTCCATCCCGATGCCGTGGTCATCGGCGACGTGCGCATCGACTCGGAGGCGACCGTGTGGCCCGGCGCCGTGCTCCGGGGCGACTACGGACGGATAGAGGTCGGCGCCCGCACGTCGGTGCAGGACGGCACCGTGGTGCACGCCACCGCTGAGCTGCCGACCATCATCGGCAGCGACTGCGTCATCGGCCACCTCGTGCATCTCGAGGGCTGCACCATCGAGCCCGGCTCGCTAGTGGGCTCGTCGTCGGTGGTGCTCCACCGGGCTGTGGTGCGCTCGCACGCCTTGGTAGGGGCCAATGCCCTGGTGGCCCCCGACACCGACGTGCCGTCGTTCGCCATGGCACTCGGCATCCCGGCCAAGCTGCGGGAGGCCGTGATGACGGAAGGCTTCACTGCGCAGGCCGTGAAGATCTACGTGGAGAACGGGCGTCGCTACCGCAGCGAACTGCGCCGTATCGACGCATGACCCGGGCCGACACCACCCCGGAGGAATGGCGGCGGCGGGCGGCGGCGGCACCGTCGGGCGTGGTCGACGGCGACCTGCGCTCGGCGTGGGCCGGGCTGGTGGCGCTCGACTCGCCGGTGGCCGCCGAAGCTGCCCGAGTGTGCCGCGAGGTCGTCTGGTCACAGCCCGACGACGTGGCCGGCGTGGTGGCGGGGCCGTCGTTGACGGTGGCCGCGCACGCCGGGCCGCAGCCGTTCTCGGTGCTGGGCGTGGCCGTGGGGTTCCTGGCCCGCCGCTTCGAGACCGACGGCGACGACGCCGACCTCGATGCCGCCGTCGAGCTCCACGACCTCACTGTTGCCTTGGGCGATGCGGTGTGGGTCGGCCCCGAGTCGTGGCGGGTCGGGTGGGGGGCGGCCTTGCTCTACGGCGTCACCGGCGACGAAGCCTTCCTGGCCACCGCCGAGCGGGTGGCCGACGGCATGTGTGAGACCCAGGCGCCCGACGGCTGGTGGGGCAGCGCCGCGGCCACGGCCGAAGCGGCCGAGGTGTTGGCCGAGATCGCCGAGGCCGTCGAGTCGCGGGCGGGCGTGGAGTGACGGCCGAACGGCTTTCGCGCGTGAGGCCGGTGCTGGTGGTCGGGGTCGATGCCGAGCAGGTGGCCGACCGGGTCACCGAGCTACGAGCGAGCGGGCGGCGGGCGTCTGGGTTCGTGGGCGACGACCTGTTGGTGGCCGAAACCATGGCGGCCGAGTTGTTCGCCGGCGAGGCCGACGTCGAGCAGCTTCAGTCGCGTTCGTAGCGCTCCCGCGACAGCATGAAGCGGCTGCCGGTGGGCGTGTGCTCGCACGTCATGCCCGACTCGTCGCTGCGGCAGCGGACGTCGCCCCGCGCCACCACGCCGCCGTAGGGCAGGGGCGGCGCCTTGTCGTCCTCCACGGAGTCGCCCGCGCAGACGAACACCGCGCCGCCGGCGGTGACAGCCATCGAGTTGCCCCAGTCGAGGTCGCAGTCGGCGGGCTTAGCAGGCGGCTGCCACGACTTCTCTCGGATGTCACAGCGCGCCCCCTCGCTGTCGATGGTGCAGAAGATGTTGTCGGACGGCGACTTGAACGAGAAGTCGCCGCTGCCGGTGTCGCCCTGGGCCCGTGCCGGTGCCGCCGTGCTGGTGGTGGCCCCTCCGCCGCCGCTCGACGTGGACGTCGACGTCACCGACGTACTGGTCGCCACCGTCGGGTCGTCGTCGTCACCGGAGCAACCGCCGACCACCAAGGCCGCCAGCAGGAGCAGCAGAACTCGCGTCCGCGTCATGGCGCATACCCTCCCCAACCGGGACAAAGCGGAACCGACTGTGGCACGCTGCGGACATGCCGAGCTTCGCGGGGGTGTCGCACGTCGACCTGACGGTACGCGACGTGCAGGCCAGTGCCGAGTGGTACCGCACGGTGTTCGGGATGCAGACCCTGTTCGAGACCACAGAAGACGTGCGGTCCGCCGTCGTGCTGTTCGACCCCGACAGCAAGGTCGCCATCTGCGTGGGCAGCCACGTCGCCAACCAAGGCGAGCCCTTCGACGAGGCCCGCACTGGCCTTGACCACCTGTCGCTGCGGGTGCGCACGCGGGACGAGCTGGAGGAGTGGGCGGCGCACCTCGATGCCTTGGGCGTGGAGCACTCGCCCATCGCCGATGCCGACTACGGCTCGGTGCTCGTGTTCCGCGACCCCGACAACATCCAACTGGAGCTGTTCGTCAACCCTTGACGAGGAGCTCGGCCACCGTCTCGGCGATGCGCCGGGCCAGCAGGCTGGGCACGGCGTTGCCGATCTGGCGGGCGATGGCCACCTTGCTGCCGCACCACAGGTAGTCATCGGGGAAGGTCTGCAGCCGCGCCGCTTCCAGGTGGGTGATGGGGCGGTGCTCGGCGGGGTGGAGGTAGCGGCCCTTCTCGGGCTTGAAGAACTCGGTGCGGATGGTGACCGACGGATCGTCCCACCACAGCCTGCCCATGACGTCGGTGGTGCCCGTCGGCTTGTTGCGCCAGCACGGCGGCAGCAGGTCGGGACGCTCCCGGGCCAGGTCGAAACGGTTGCCGCCTTCGGGGATGGCCCGATAGCGCTCGGCCGATGTGGGCGTGGGCCGCCGCCCCACGTGGATCTCCGCCGATTTGAACGAGCCCGGCACCAGGCGGCCGAAGAACAGGTCACGGCTAGCAGGCAGGTCGGCACCCAATGGCTCGGCCGGCACCCGGCGCAACGCCTTGCGCACGGGGACCCACTCACGAGGCCGGTGGGTGACCGGCGGCAGCGACGGTTGGCCGATGCGGCTGCCGACGACGATCGTGCGCAGCCGCCGTTGGGGCACGCCGTAGTCGGCGGCGTTCACCACGGCATGGGCCAGGCGGTAGTCGCGCAATGCCCCGCCGGCCACCTCGGCCTCCAGCAGGGAGAACTCGTGCGAGGAGTGGAAGCGGGCCACGTTCTCGATGACGAACACGGCAGGACGGGCCCGGCTCACCACCCGCACGTACTCCCGCCACAGCCGGTTGCGGGGGTCGCGGGGGTTGCGGCTGCCCAGGTTGGAAAAACCCTGGCACGGCGGGCCGCCGATGACCACGTCGGCCTCGGGGATTCGATCTTCCGGGAGGTCGGCGATGTCGCCCCAGAAGACGTGCTCCTCGCCGTAGTTGGCGGCGTAGGTGGCAGCCGCGGGCAACTCCCACTCGACCGCCAGCACCGGTTCGAAGCCCGCCGCCACGAACCCCGCGGTCATGCCTCCGCACCCGGCGAAGAGGTCGATCATGCGCGGCGGCTGCATGGTCGAAGCGTACGGGCCGGTCATGCCACGGTGATGTATCCCGGTACCCGGTGGTGCGGGGTGTCGAGGTACACCTTGGCTTCGGGGGGATTGCCGAACTTGCCGTGGCTCCAGCGGATCTCGACGTGGCCCGCCACCGCCAGCACCTCGTCGGTGGCCCGGTCGCGCACCGACGCCTCCCAGCGCACGACGGGTTGGCCCGCCTCGTCGCCGGAGACGTCGAAGCGCTTGAGGTCGTAGGCCTGGCGCCAGTCCCACGGCGTGGCGATGCGGAGCCGAAGCGTGCCCTGGCTCGACGTGCCCAGCACGAAGTACGGGGCCGATCCGATGCGCAACAGGCGCCACAGCAGCGCCTCCTGTTCGGCTTTGCTGCCGAGGGCGGCCCGCCATCGAGCGGCGCTGGCCCGAGCCACCTCGCACGACCATGCCTTGGCTGTGGGCAGGGCGTCGACCGGCCACTGCCGCTCGGGCAGCACCGCTTTCAGCGTCACCCGGTGGGCAGGCGTGAGGTCGGCCACGAACGGCGGCAGCCCGAGGTCGCCCGGCATGGCGGCCCGAACGGCGGCGTAGACCTCCTGGTAGGCGTCGGGCGCCACCTCGGCGTACCAGTCGCCCCGGTTGGAGCGGGGGCCGCCGCGCAACAGGTCGGTGAACAGGCGGGCGGGCGAGACGTTGTGGAGGATGTCGGAGAGGTACTTGCAACTGACGAGGTAGACGTGGTCGACCCGCAGGTCGGCGGGCACCACCTCGTCGCCCGGCGCCAACTGGTTGCCCTTCCACTCGACGCGTATCGGTGGTCGCCCCCGGAGGCCGTCGGAGGCGCGCAGGAAGGCGCCGCCGTTGGCCCACGCCGCGTAGACGTGCTGGCGGTGGGCGGCGGCCCCGACCGACTCCGCCAGCCGTTCCCACACGTCGTCGGCGACGTTGACGACCTCAGGCGGCCGGGCTTGTACCGCCGCGACGGGGTCGTCGAAGCGCCCGAGCATGCCCAGCCCGGTCACCAGCTCGGTCACCTCCGTGCGGGCCGCGGGCACAGGTTGCTACCGAGGTGTGCTGCCGCGAGCGAAGTCGCAGAGCCGCTCGTGGCATTCCGACGACAACATCTCGAAGGCGGCCCGGTACAACGTGCCTTCCGTGGCCCGCAGCGCCTGCTCGCCCACCGAGCCCTTGGCCGGGAGGTCGGTGGTGAGCAGCACGATGCGGTCGGCGGGGATGTCGCGCTCGCGCAGCACGGCCAGCCGCCCCAGCGCTCGGTAGACGGTCTCGGTGCGCCGCAGCCCGGGCCGCGAACTGCTGTACGCACCGCACACGTCGAAGTACCACCGCGAGCCGTCGGCGGCGACCGCGGCCAGGCTCAGCTCGGCCCCGCCGCCGAGCTTCACGTTCTTGCGGATGGCGGTGAACCCGCACTCCTCCAGCAGGGTCTCCGCCACCTCACGGGCCGCCCGCCCCTCGCGGATCGCCTGCTGTTGGAAGCCCTCGTCGGCACCCGCCTGAACGGTCACCGGCACCCGGGCGCTCGCCGGCGCCACTTCCGCCCGCGCCTCGGCCACCCGTGCCTCGGCCCGCGCCACGTAGTCGGGGTCGGTGTCGTAGCCCACGAAGTGGCGGCCCGCCTGCACGGCCGCCACCGCGGTGGTGCCCGAGCCCATGAACGGGTCGAGCACCAGGTCGCTTTCGAAGGTGTAGAGGTGGATCAGCCGCGACGGCAGCTCCACCGGGAACGGCGCGGGGTGGTTGACCCGGGCCGCACTCTCAGGCGCCAGCTCCCACACGTCGAGCGTGGCTTCCATGAACTCGTCCTTGCTCATGGTGACCACCGACGGCAGGCCCTGCGTCTCCCGTTCCGCCCGGGAGATGGCCCGGTTGAAGCGGTGCTTGCCGGCGATGACCACCCGTTCGGTCACGTCGCGCAGCACCGGGTTGGAGGCGTTCTGGAACGAGCCCCAGGCACACGAGCCGGTAGCCCCCCGGCCCTTCTGCCACACCACTTCCCCTCGCAGCAGCAGGCCCAGGCGGTCCTGCAGGATGGTGGTGACGTCGGCGGCCAGCGACCGGTAGGGCTTGCGTCCCAGGTTGGCCACGTTGACGGCGATGCGTCCCCCTGACTCCAGCTTGCGGACGCACTCGGCGAAGACGTCCTCGAGCATCTTGAGGTAGTCGAGGTAGGAGGCAGGCACCGAACCGGAGCCGAGGGCGGTCTCGTACTCCTTGCCTGCGAAATACGGCGGGGAAGTGACGACCAAGGCCACCGAGCCGTCGGCCACGTCGTCCATGGAGCGGGCGTCTCCGCAGACGATGCGGTCGAGCGAGGCGGGGTCGGGCGGGCTGACGATCTCGGCTTTGGAGACCACGGGCGGCGAGAAGCGCGCGTAGAACCCGCTGGCATCGTGGTTCTCCCGCTTGCTCACCCCGAAGGCGGAGGTGGCAGTCGCTCGGCGTCGCCCGGTCACGAGGATCAGCGTACGCGGGGGGTGTGACAGTTACGCGGGATGCGCGCCCCGCCCAGGCGTCAGTGGGAGACGGGGGAGGTGCTGGGGTGGAGCTTGAGGTAGGCCTCGAGCTCGTCGAGGAACTCGATCAGTTCCGCACCCGAGAACAGGTCGCGGGAGATCGACAACGTCAGCCACTGCTCGACCAGGCGGGCGGCAGGGGTGTCCTGCAGGCCGCCCCAGAGGGTGAACAGCCGGTCCTGCGCTCGGGAGGGGCTGATGTAGGTCTCGCCTCGCAGAGATTCCCGCCAGGCCTCGATCTCGCTGAACGTGTGTTCCATGTCTCCCACTCCAACGCCTGCTTGCCGATCGGTGTTCCCGGGCGGCTGGGACGTCAACCCCAGTGTGGCACTACCCACACCCCATGCATCGGCACGCCCGGTCGGGATGATGAGCCACTTAGGGATTGTTACTATCTACGTAGGAGAAATTCCGCCACCGGGGCCTGCGCCTCACCAGGGAGTTGAATCACCGATGACCACGACGGACCTCGACCTCGGTCGCTACAAGCTCGGCTGGAGCGATGTCGAGGACTACGTGTTCAAGCCCAAGCGCGGGCTCAACATCGACATCGTCAAGGAGATGTCGTGGATGAAGGGCGAGCCCGACTGGATGCGGGAGAAGCGCCTCAAGGCCCTGCGCCACTTCGAGCTGCGGCCCATGCCCAACTGGGGCGGCGACATGTCGGAGATCTTCTTCGACGACATCTACTACTACATCAAGCCCACCGAGAAGCAGGTCAGCTCGTGGGACCAGCTCCCCGACTCGGTCAAGGAGACCTACGAGAAGCTGGGCATTCCCGAGGCCGAGCGGAAGTACCTCGCCGGCGTCACCGCCCAGTACGAGTCCGAGGTCGTCTACCACAAGAACCGTGAGGACCTCGAGGAGCAGGGCGTCATCTTCACCGACATGGACACCGCCCTCCGCGAGCACCCGGAGATCGTGCGGGCCTACTTCGGCAGCGTCATCCCGTCGAACGACAACAAGTTCTCCGCCCTCAACACCGCGGTGTGGTCGGGCGGCTCGTTCATCTACGTGCCCCCGGGCGTGAAGGTGGAGATGCCGCTGCAGGCCTACTTCCGCATCAACGCCGAGAACATGGGCCAGTTCGAGCGGACCCTGATCATCGTCGACCAGGGCGCCCAGGTTCACTACATCGAGGGTTGCTCGGCGCCGGTCTACACCTCCGACTCGCTGCACTCGGCCGTGGTCGAGATCATCGTGAAGGAAGGCGGGCGCTGCACCTACACGACGATCCAGAACTGGTCGAACAACGTCTTCAACCTGGTCACCAAGCGGGCCCGGGTCGAGGCCGAGGGCCACATGGAGTGGATCGACGGCAACATCGGCTCCCGGCTGACGATGAAGTACCCGGCCGTCTACCTCATGGGGCCGAAGGCCTCGGGCGAGGTGCTGTCGGTGGCCTACGCAGGCGCAGGCCAACACCAGGACGCCGGGGCCAAGATGGTCCACGCCGCTCCCGAAACCACCTCCACCATCGTGTCGAAGTCGATCTCCAAGGACGGCGGGCGCACGTCGTACCGCGGCCTGGTCAAGGTCGAGGAGGGCGCCCAGAACTGCAAGAGCTTCGTGCGCTGCGACGCCTTGCTGCTCGACCAGGACAGCCGCTCCGACACCTACCCCTACATGGAGATCGAGTCGAAGGACGCCCAGATCGGCCATGAGGCCACGGTCTCGAAGGTCGGTGACGACCAACTCTTCTACCTGATGTCGCGTGGCCTGTCGGAGCAGCAGGCCATGAGCATGATCGTCAACGGCTTCATCGAGCCGGTGACCCGCACCCTGCCCATGGAGTACGCCGTGGAGTGGAGCCGGCTCATCGAGCTGCAGATGGAGGGTTCGGTCGGCTGACGCAAGGCGTGATCGCGCCCCAGTTTGTCGAGCCGATCGGTCCGTTCCACGAGCCTTCTGCGCACGAAATGTTCGTCCGCCAGTTGACGCGCCAGTAGTGCCACGTGCACACCACCTTGATCCCGGGTCGCTGGTTGTCCCATTCGAGATGGCCGACGCGCCCCCACGGTGGCGATCCGCACACGGCTCGCGCTGCTGTCATCGCCCCCGGCTGGGCACCGGCAGGCGGACGTGCTTCCGGGAGCGCAGCGTCGAGGAGGAACGGAGTGGCCACAAGGGCGGCGCACGCTGCGACCACGACGGCTCGGCGACGGTTCACCGCCCCAGCGTGCGCCGCAGTGCGCGGAGAAGTCCCCGTCGTCGTGCGGAGGTTTAGCGTGCGCCCATGCCGACGACCCTGCGAACCGAGACCGATGCCGGCGTTCGATCGATCGTCCTGACCCGGGCAGCCGAGTACAACACCATCACGCCCGCCCTGCGTGACGAGTTGGCGGCAGCGATCGACGAGGCCGACGCCGACGACGAGGTGCGGGTCATCCTGCTGCGCGCCGAAGGACCGGCCTTCTGCGCCGGCTACGGGCTCGACTGGTCGACCGAGGCCCAGGCGGGCGAGCAGCACTGGGACTCGGTGCGCGACTACCGGATGATCGGGCGCTTCGTCGACACCTACATGAAGCTCTGGTACTGCTCGAAGCCGACCATCGCCGCCGTGCAGGGCTGGTGCATCGCGGGCGGCACCGACATGGTGCTGTGCGCCGACATCGTGATCGCAGGCGAGGGCGCCTCCTTCGGCTACCCGCCGTCGCGGGTGTGGGGCACGCCGACCACGGCCATGTGGGTGTACCGGCTGGGGTTGGAGAAGGCCAAGCGCTACCTGCTCACCGGCGACGAGATCCCCGCCCCCGAGGCTGCGGCGGCCGGGCTGATCCTCGAGACGGTGCCCGACGACCAGTTGCAGGACCACGCCATGGCCTTCGCCCGGCGCATGGCGCAGGTGCCCACCACGCAGCTCGTGATGCTCAAGCTGCTGTGTAACCAGACGGCGGAGAACATGGGCATGGCGTCGAGCCGCATGATCGGCACCTTGTTCGACGGCATCGCCCGCCACACCAAAGAGGGGCTCGATTTCGTGGCCAAGGCGCAGGAAGTCGGGTTTCGCGAAGCGGTGCGCGAACGCGACGATCCTTTTGGAGATTACGGATCGCGTCGGCCGTAGCATGGGGGTCGTGCCCATGCGCCACGACTGCCGGCATTACGAGACGCGGACGTACAAGTCCGGAGACACCGTGCACATGTGCCGGCTCGACTTGGCACCGGAAGCACCGTGGCGCTGCCCGGCGGAATGCCCCAAGTTCGAACGGCGGGGCTTCGACGCCGGATGGACGCAGGGCAGCCTGGCCCGCAAGGCCGCGCCGGCCGACCCTCCCCGGCTCGACGAGCAGACCGCCGCGCTGCTCGACCAGGCCGAGGAGATCATCAACGCCGTCGGCCCCTCCATCCTCGAAGAGGAGCTGCAACGTCGTGAGGCGGCGATGCACCGGCCGCCCATCTGGCGCCGCATCTTCCGCAAGCCCCGGCTCCGCCGCCGACGCCGCGACTGACCCGAAGTTGCGTACGGAACGGCGCGGTTTTCGGCGCGATTCCTACGCAACTTCGGCGGGGGCCGCCGCCGCGGCATTACTCGCCGGTGAAGGTGGGGGGGCGCTTCTCCATGAAGGCGGTGAGGGCTTCCATCAGGTCGTTCGACTGGAGGAGGGCGGCGTTCCACACGCCGACGTAGTCGAGCCCTTCTTCGACCGTGCGTCCCTCGGTGGCGCGCAGCACCTGCTTGGTCCCTTGCACGACCAGCGGTGAGTTGGCGGCGATCTCGGCGGCCATGTCGTACGCCGCCTTGTGCAGCGACTCGGCGTCGGGCAGCACGTCGTTGACCAACCCGATGCGCAGCGCACGGTCGGCGTCAACGTCCTTGCCGGTGTAGGCGAGCTCGGCCACATGTCCTTTGGAAATCACCCGGGGCAGGCGCTGCAGGGTGCCGAGGTCGGCCACGATGGCGATCTTCGTCTCCCGTACCGAGAACTTGGCATCCGCCGAGCACAGCCGGATGTCGGCGGCGGTGATGAGGTCGACCCCGCCGCCGATGCACCACCCGTGCACGGCGGCGATGGTGGGCTTGGGGCAGTCGGCCACTGCGCTGATGGCGCCCTGCAGCCGCTTGACGTTGCCCAGGAACCGCTTGGCGCCTGCGGCCTGCGACCCACCATCGCCTCCCCCGACCACGGCCGAGCCCATGGTCTTGAGGTCGAGGCCCACGGTGAAGGCCGGCCCCTTGGCCGCGATGACCACGGCGCGCACGTCGTCGTCGTCGGACAACTCGTCCATGACCACGGGGAGCTCGTCCCAGAATGCGGGCCCCATGGCGTTGCGTTTGTCGGGGTTGTCGAGCCAAAGCGTGGCGACGTGCGCATCACGCTCGACGGAAAAGACCTCGGCCATAGGCGGATGGTACGGCCTACGTTCTGCTTGTGCGCTATCGGATCGTCGACGTGTTCTCCGACCGCCCGCTGGCCGGCAATGCCCTTTGCGTGGTCCTCGACCCGTGCCCGCCCGAGACCATGCAGGCAATCGCCCGAGAAGTGCACCTGAGCGAGACCACCTTCGTGACCGCCAGGTCCGACGACGGCTACGAGGCGCGCATCTTCACGCCCGCCGGTGAGTTGCCGTTTGCAGGCCACCCCTCGGTAGGCACGGCGTGGACGATGGGCCCTGGCCGGTGGACGCAAGCCACCTCGGGGGCAACCGTGGTGATCGAGGCCGACGAGCACGGCGCCGTCATGTCGCAACCCGACCCCGACTTCGAGGAACTCGACCCCACCCCGGCGATTGTCGCGCTGCGCCTTCCCGATGCCGTGGGCGCCTGGCAGGGCACCGCGGGCGGCACCACCCACCTCTACGTGGCCACCGACAAGGCCATCGACGCAGTGGTGCCCGACATGGCGGCGATCGGCAACGTGGCGGGTGGGGTCGGCGCCTCCACGCTCACCGTCTTCCGTCGCCTCGACGACCGCTCCGTGCACGTGCGGGCCTTCGGTCCTCACATCGGCATCCCCGAGGACCCGGGCACGGGCTCGGCCGCGGGCCCCGTCGGCGTGCTGGCTCGACGCCACTTCGGCACCGATGTCGACATCACCATCCGACAAGGCGACGAGATCGGGAGGCCGTGCCGCATCGAAGTGCATGCGGTCGACGGCGACGTGCGGGTCGGAGGCCGGGTCACCGCATGTGCCGAAGGACGGTTCACCCTTTAGAATCAAGGCCGCGGGGGCCGCGAGCCGGCCCTCGTTCCGCGAGGAGAAGACCCTGAACCGCTTCACCGCCGATACTGCTTCCGCCCTGCCCGGCCCCGACTGGCTGCGGGCGCGACGGGTCGCGGCAGCGCAGCGGTTCGAGGAGCTGGGCCTGCCCAGCCCTTCGGAAGAGGTGTGGCGCTACAGCCGCATCGGCGAGCTCGACCTCGACGAGTTCGCCCCGGTCGACGGGCCGGTGGCGGCGGGCGACATCCCCGATGCGCTGCGCCCGCTGGTCGACGCCGTAGGCGAGCGAGCGGGCCTGTTGGTGTCGGTGAACGGGCGGGTGGTGCATGTCGACGCCCCCACCACCCGGGGCGTGACGCTCGGCCCCCTCGCCGACGACGACGTGCTGGAGCGGGTGGCCACGCCCCGCGATGCCTTCGGCTACCTCAACTCCGGCTTCGTGGCCGACACCGCCTTCGTGCGGGTGGCGGCGGGTGTGGCGGTGCGGGAACCGATCGTGGTGATCCACTGGATCGACGCCGAGGCCGGTGCCGTGTTCCCCCGCACCTTCGTCGAAGCGGGCGAAGCCTCCGAGGTCACGGTGGTCGAACTGGTGGCCTCGGCCGACGTGCGCGCCCTCGTCGTCCCCGTGGTGGAGCTCGACGCCCACCCCGCCGCCAACCTGCGCTACCTCAACGTGCAGCGCCTCGGCACCCGCGTGTGGCAGTTGGGCTACCAGGGCAGCCGGGTCGACCGCGACGCCACGTTGCAGTCGTCGATCGTGGCCCTGGGCGGCGACTACGCCCGGGTGCGGGCCGACTCCAAGCTCGTCGGCATCGGGGCCACCAGCAACCTGCTGGCCGTCTACTTCGGCGACGCCAACCAGATGCACGACTTCCGCACCATGCAGGACCACGACGCCCCCAAGACGACCAGCGACCTGTTGTTCAAGGGCGCCGTCGAGGACACCGCCGAGTCGGTCTACACCGGGCTCATCCGGGTCAAGAAGGGGGCGGCCGGCACTAAGGCGTACCAGACCAACCGCAACCTGGTGTTGTCGGAAGGGGCGGCGGCCAACTCGGTCCCCAACCTGGAGATCGAGGAGAACGACGTCACCTGCAGCCATGCCTCGGCCGTCGGTCCCATCGACGAGGAGCAGCGGTACTACCTCGAAGCCCGCGGCATCCCCACCGACGTGGCCGAGCGCTTGATCGTGCTCGGCTTCTTCGACGACGTGTTGGAGCGGGTGCCCGTGCCGGGCCTGCGGGCGCCGTTGCGCGAGGCCGTCGCGGCGAAGCTCAGGTGACGACAGTGCGCTTGTGCGGCGTGGCCGACGTGGAACCCGGTTCGGCGCGGCGCTTCGACATCGACGGGCACCGCATCGCCTTGGTGCGCATCGGCGACGACTTCTACGCCATCGGCGACCGCTGCAGCCACGCCGATGTGTCGCTGTCGGAAGGTGACGTGCTCGGCGCCGACTACGAGATCGAGTGCTGGAAGCACGGCAGCACGTTCGACCTGCGCACCGGCGAGCCGCAGTCGCTGCCCGCCACCAAGCCGGTGCCGGTCTACGAGGTCGCCGTCGACGGCGACGACGTGAAGGTGGTCCTTCCTTGAGCACACTGCGCATCACCGACCTGCACGCCCGCATCGTCGGCCGCGAGATCCTCCGGGGCATCTCCCTCGAGGTGAACAGCGGCGAGGTCCACGCCGTGATGGGGCCGAACGGCTCGGGCAAGAGCACCCTGTCGCACGTCCTCATGGGCCACCCCGAGTACGAGGTGACGGCGGGCAGCGTGACCATCGACGGCACTGAGCTGCTGGGCTTGCCCACGTGGCAGCGGGCCCAAGCCGGGCTGTTCCTGGCCATGCAGTACCCGGTCGAGGTGCCCGGCGTGAGCCTGCAAGACGCGCTGGAGGAGTCGTTCGCCGCCGCAGGCCGGTCGCGCGACGAGGTGCGCGACCGCGTGCTGGTCGAGGCCGGGCGCATCGGCTTCGACGAGCGCTTCCTCACCCGGCCTCTGAACGTCGACCTGTCGGGCGGCGAGAAGAAGCGCAACGAGACGCTGCAGCTCGGCGTGCTGCGCCCCCGCTTCGCCGTGCTCGACGAGATCGACTCGGGCCTCGACGTCGACGCCCTGCGGGCCGTGAGCCGGCGCATCGAGGCCGCCACCTCCGAGGACGGCCTCGGCGTGCTCGCCATCACCCACTACAACCGCCTGCTCCACGAACTGAAACCCGACGTGGTGCACGTGCTGTCGCGAGGCCGCATCGCCGCCACAGGTGGCCCGGAGTTGGCGTTGGAGCTGGAGACGACGGGCTACGCGGGGTACGTCGAGGCCGACGAGCCGCCTGCCGCCGCCGACCCCTTCACCGACCCGCTGCTGTAACTTTCCTACTGCAGCAGCGATTGAACGGCAGACGCGAATTCACCCAATTCGGGGCATCCGCCAGCGAGTGACCCCCAATTAGTCAGCGACTTCTCAATCAGGCGTACGCGGCCTCGGCCAGGCGTGCGCTGATCGGCGGAGGTGACGAGTGGCTCGAAAAACCTCTCCTTGGGGTGACGCTCAGCTCGAACGTCTTTCCACTCAACGCCGAGTTGAGCTCGAGAGCCCCAGAGGGCCCACACTTCGACTTCTTGAATAGCAGCGACCACGAAAGCGCGCTCGGAATATTTCTCGCATTTCTGAACGAGACGTTGGAGTAACTCTTGACGGTTCCCCATACCTCCAGTCCCGTCGAGTCCGTCCGCATCGACAACGAAAACAACAATGTCCGCCACGGCACCGTAGCGCTTCAGTACCTCGCAGGCACGTCGCTTTAGGTCGTCTATACCTTTCAGGCGAGGGTCCATCACCACTGTTACCGTCGCATGCGGCTTTCCCGCTGTAGAGAGAAGGCGCTGAAGTACGGGCCGCACAATATACTGATCATGCGTATGGTCTTCGCATACTGCTGCCACTCGCAGACTCAACGCCGTTCACCTATTTGCGGCAAATTGCAACCATCCTTCCGCCTGAAGCGCACCCAACGTGGTTTCTTTAACAGCTTCAGATAGACGCGGTATGTCCGAGAGGCGTAGTGGATACGAGCACTTATTCTGAGCGTCCCACCCAATAATTATTGAAGCGGCAGTGGTCGATTTAGAGGCGAAATCAAGCAGCCCTGGCGAATGCGTCGAGGCGATCACTTGCAAATTATCGAAACTGTCTACGGTCTGTTCGAGCATCTTAATGAGTATTGCCAAGCGCGCAGGGTTGATTCCATTCTCGATCTCTTCAATTACTAGCGTCTGTCGTCCCCGGACGCCAAGGGCCGCAAATACAAGTGCTGCGAACCGAAGCGTCCCATCGGAGAGGGAGCGAGCGGTAATCGGTTTCTCGTGACCCTCCTCGGTTAGAGCGAAGATCACTTCGCCCGTCGGGGCTTGTTCTACGGTAATGTCCTCAATCCGGCGTGGGGTCAATTCCGAGAGCCACGCCTTTATCGCATTGAGCCGGTCACCCGGCTCTGCCAGTTCTTCCTCGTTATATAACTCCGGTTCCCAATTTTCATCAGCACGCTGCGCCCGGTCGTTGGTGAGTGAAAGGGCTAGCTGACGTTCCCGTTGCTCCCGGCGCCGTTTCAAATAGACGAGGCGCGCATGTCCAGTTTCAACTTCGCGAAGAAGTTGCCACGCAACTGCGGCAAAGTTCTCGCCATGTTCTCCAAGTTCGGAACGACCTAGCGGCGAATACTGCCGTAACACTTCAGGCCGTAACTCGAGTGGCCGGATGGAGGCAAGTTCTGCCCTTACTGCTTCGGCGACCGCCTCATTGACACGGCTCTCGGCCCTTCGCTGACGGAATTGGGAGAGTATGAACTCATAAGGAGAAAACTCCCGCCGCGGGTTCAGCCCTGGCGTCTCCTTGTGGAAGCGTGCCACGATGGCAGGTGAGTCAATTCTCTGCTCCAGAGGTCCCGTATCGGGATGAGTACTAAAAACGTATGAGCCCGGGTGTCGACGCGACCGTAGTTCCTCCGCTACGACCCGATAGGTCGAAGCATCGACTCGAACGGCGTAAGCGATGTCGTCGCCATCAGCGGTGATCGACACCTTCAGCTCGAACTCTGATGAGTCTGATCCAAACGACGGGATGCCGCTCGCACCTCCCCGAATCCCCGGGACAGTAGGCGCCGTAGGACTCGACGTGGCATGACCTTCGATTGCATCCCGGATTGACTGGCCATCGCCAACAGATTTCAGAAATCGAAACGCGTCGAATAGGTTCGACTTCCCCACGCCGTTTGATCCGAGCACGAGAGTGAGTGGTGAAACCTTCACGCTGGCGTTTCGAAACGTCTTGAAGTTCGTGAGTTCGAGGCTGCGAAGCATGCACCCGTCAGCCTATCGTTCGGCAGTCGGCGCTACCCGGGCACCGCTGAGCGCTGCGGCGCTGACGGTCCTCTGCGCTGGTGCTCGTCAAAATCGGGAGCGGGGTTTTACTTCCGCCCGCGTGGAGGTTCCCCGACGCCTACGGCGACGGGATCGTCGTCGAGGTGGTCGACGTCGTGCTGCTGCTGGTGGTCGTCGTCGGCTTCACCGTCGTGGTGGTCGTGGTCGACGAGGGAGCCTCGCCCGGCGCCTTCTCGTCGAAGGGCACCGGCGCAGTGCGCCCGCCCAGCACGTACACGGCGGTGCCGGTGGACACTGTGTCGTGGAACCAGCCGGATGTGGCCATGGGGATGCGCACGCAGCCGTGCGACGCCGGCCCGGCAGGCACCGAAGGTGCCCCGTGGATGGCGATGCCGCCGTTGAAGTACAGCGGGTTGTAGAGCTTGCCCAGGCGGCTGACCCGCAGCCCCTTGATCTTGCGAGTGACCCGGAACGAGCCGCCAGGGGTCACCGCCGTGGCGCAGTCGCCGTCGACGCAATACCGCTTCCCGTTGCCGGTCGACACCGGCAGGATGCGGAGCAGCGCGCCCCCTTGGTACAGGAACAGGACTTGCCGCTTGAGGTCGACCTCGACCCGGTTGGCGCCGCCGGTGGGCATCATCGGCTCGGGCGCCCCCGCCGTCTGCAAGGCCTTGACCACGTCGTCGGTGGCCCGGCCCGTGCGGGGCAGCCCGTGCACCTTTTGGAAGGCCATCACCGCGAAGGCGGTGGTGGCGTCGAAGGTGCCGTCGATCTTGCCGGTGTCGTACTTGAGGGTGGCCAGCCGCTCTTCGAGCCGCTTGACGTCCTCGCCCTTCGAGCCCTTGCCCAGGCCCGCGGGGATCGGCTTGGCCGTGGTCGTCGTCGTGGTGGGCGCCACCGTGGTGGTGGTCGTGGCCTCGACGGTGGTCGTGGTGGAACTGACGCTCGCCGCCGTCCCCGACCCGTCCGCGTCGGTACACGCGACGGTCCCCGTTGCGACCAGAAAAGCGGCCGCAACGCCCCCAAAGGTGCGCGCCGTCCTGTGCATGGTGTCCTTGGTGGTGGGGAAGTGGCGCATGTTCACGCCGGTTTGACGCATAAGTATGGAACAACGTTCCAGAGAAGACGTAACTTGACCGCTCAGTCAGTTCGGAGGGGGATCGGCAATGCGAGCTTTCAGCTTCCATCTCATGCCGTACCCGGCCTTGCCGCCGGACTACGACGGCCCCGCCTGGGTGACCGTGCCCAACCGCCTGTACGACCCCGCGGTCGGCACCCAGGTGTACAACCGCTACCTCGACGAACTGGTCTATGCCGAGGAACTGGGCTTCGACGGCGTGTGCGTGAACGAGCACCATCAGAACGCCTACGGGATCATGCCCAGCCCCAACCTGATGGCCTCGATCCTGGCCCGTGAGACCACACGGGTGAAGATCGCCGTGGTCGGCAACGCCCTGCCGCTGTACGACCCGCCGACCCGGGTGGCAGAGGAGTTCGCCATGATCGACAACATCAGCGGCGGGCGCCTGATCGCGGGCTTCGTGGTGGGTGGCGGACCCGAGTACTACTCGTTCTCCATCAACCCGGCCCATGCCCGGGAGCGCTTCGCCGAGGCCCACGAGATCGTCATGAAGGCGTGGACCGAGGACGGGCCGTGGGAGTACATCGGCAAGCACTACCGGCTGCGCTTCGGCAACACGTGGCCCAAGCCGGTGCAGCAGCCGCACCCCGAAGTGTGGGTGCCGGGCGCGGGCTCGTTGGAGACCCTCGATTTCGTGGCCCGCCACCGCTACGCCTACATGGGCATCCCGTACTTCCACATCGACGTCTTCGAGCGGCAGTTCCGCTTGTTCCGAGAGGCGTGCGAGCGGGAGGGCTACACCTACGACCCGCTGCAGGCGGGCTGGCTCACACCGATCTACATCGCCGATACCGACGCCGAGGCCCGGGCCCAGTTCGAAGAGCACTGGTGGTACTTCGTGCGCCGCCTGCTGCCGGGCATCGAGATCACCCCGCCCGGCTACACCTCGGTGCGCTCGGTGGAGAACATGCTCAAGGGCATGGGCACGTTCGCCTCTCGCCTGGAGACGTGGGAGCAGGTGGTCGAGGGGCAGTACGCCATCGTGGGCTCGCCCGACACCGTCTACGAGTTGCTGGTCGAGAACATGGGCCGCCTGGGCACGGGGAACCTGCTCGGGCTGTTCCAGTTGGGCACGCTGCCCGCGGATGCGACCCGCCGCAACCTCGAACTGTTCGCCGCCGAGGTGCTGCCTCGACTGCGCCAACGGTTCCCCGAGGGCGAGAAGGTGCTGGCGGCGTGATCGAGACCCACGTCGGCCAGATCGAGCTGCGCCGCATGGGCGCGGGCAGCAACGTCGTCTACCTGCACTCGGCCATGGGGGAGGGCGAGGGGCTGCTGTTGCTCGACGAGCTGGCCTCCACGTTCGAGGTCTTTGCTCCCATGTTCCCCGGCTTCGGGGCATCGGAGGGCATCGAGCAGATCGACGACATGGAGGACGTGGCCTTCCACCTCCTCGACCTCTTCGACCGGTTGCACCTCGAACAGCCCACCGTCGTCGGCTTGTCGTTGGGCGGATGGATCGCGGCGGAACTGGCCGTGCGGTACCCCGAGCGGCTGGGCGGGCTGGTGCTGGTGAACCCGGTGGGCCTCTACATCAAGGGGGCCGAGGTCAAGGACATCTTCGGGCGCAAGCTCGACGAGCTGGCCGACGACTTCTTCGCCGACCAGTCGCACCCCATGGCGCAGATGATGCGGATGCTGCACGACGCCGACCCGGCGTCGTTGCCCTTCGACTTGGTGCGCCCGGTGGTGCAGACGATGGCGGCCACGGCCCGCCTGGGGTGGGACCCGTACCTCCACAACCCCAAGCTGCACAAGCGTTTGTGGCGCATCACGGTGCCCACGCTGGTCGTGCGCGGGGTGCACGACACGTTGGTGCCGCGGGCACATGCCGAGGCCTACGTCGAGGCCATCGACGGCGCCCGCTTGGTGGAGGTGGAGGGCGCCGCCCACCTGTTGGCGCTGGAGAAGCCCGCCGAACTGGCCGCCCTCATCCGCGACTTCGCCCGCTGACGCTGGTTCTGGTCCGTACATCCGGCGCTGGAGCGCCGGATGTACGGACCAGAACGGGTCAGACGGTGCGGACCTCGGGGGCGACGGCGACGTCCTCGGCCACGGCGGCGGCGTCGATGCCCACCTCGGGACGGGGCGGGTCATTGAGGGCGTGCAGGAGGTGGGGCCGAGTCGTCCAGATGAAGGCGAGCACGACGAGCATGGCGGCCGCGAAGGCCACCACCGTTGTGGCCAGCCCGACCCGGTCGGCCAGCGCGCCCTGCAACAGCCCGCCGATGGGGTAGATGCTGCCGAGGCCCATGAAGTACAGGCTGAGGATGCGACCCCGGAACTCGGCGGGCGCCCGTAGCTGCACCACCGTGTTCATGCCCGAGAGGATGCCGATGTAGCTGCCACCGACCACCACCAAGGCGGCGGCGGCCAAGGGCACCGACGGCATCACGCCGTAGACGGCGATGGCTAGCGAGCTCACCACGATGAACCCGGCGATCAGGCGACGCCGCCCGAACCGGTCGGCCAGCGGGGCGATGAGCAAGGCCCCCACCACGGCGCCGATGCCTTGGGCGGTGGTGAGCACCCCGGTGGCCGCGGCGGTGTCCTTGAGGCCGCCGCCCACCAGTTCGTGGGCCTTGGCCGGGATGAGGGCGATGAACGGCGCCAGCAGGAACGCCACCACGGCGATGAGGATGAGCGGCGTGCGGCAACCCGGCTCGGCCCACGCCGCACGTGCGCCGGCGCGTACGCGGGCCACGATGCCGAGGCCGTCGGCGGGCGCCCGCGTGTCGGGCAGGCGAATCAAGAGGAGCGCGGCGATAACGGCGAAGAACGACACCGTGTTGACCGCGAACGCCCACGAGTACGAGGTGGCCGCCACCAGCACGGCGGCCAGGGCGGGGCCGAGGACCCGGCCCAGGTTGTACTGGGCGGAGCCGAGGGCGGCGGCGCCCAACAGGTCGTCCTTGCTCACCAGGTCGGGGATCATGGCCTGGTAGAAGGGCAACACGATCGCCGCGATGCAGCCGTTGGCGAATACCACCGCGGTGACGGCACCGGGCGAGGCCCGGCCGGTGGCCGAGAGCACGGTGAGGAGCGCAGCCAGCAGCGCTTCGACGGCAACGCCGGCGGCCATCCACTTTCGCCGGTCGAGGCGGTCGGCCAGCGCCCCGCCCACGGGCGTGAGCAGGCCGATGGGGAGGAAGGCGGCCACTGCCACCAAGGCGGTCCATCGGGCCTGGCCCGTCTCCTGGGTGACGTAGGCGCCCACGGCCACGGCCTGCATCCACGTGCCGATGCTGGAGAACGCGCTGGCCGACCACAGCAACCGGAAGTCCCGGTGGCGGAACGGTCGCAGCGAGGAGGGCGGCACCCGGACGAGGTTACGGCGCCCCCGAAGTTATGCCGAGGTGGTTTCCGTCTCGTCGAGGCCCTGGGCCAGCGTGTTCCACGACAAGGTGGCGCACTTGATGCGCACCGGGAACTTGACCACGCCTTGCAGCGCTTCCAGGTCGCCCAGCTTCACCTCGGCAGCCTCGGCCGGCTCGGGCTCGGCGGCGCCGTCGCCGTCGAGGCGCTGCTCGTGGATCGACATCATCCCCTTGAAGGCCCGGATCAGCGCCCGGGCCTCCTCGACACTCTTGCCCTTCACCGCGGACGACATCATCGAGGCCGACGACTGGCTGATCGAACAGCCCTGCCCGCCGATCTTGAGGTCGGTGACCGTGCCGTCGGCGACGTCGAGGTAGAGGACGATCTCGTCGCCGCACAGCGGGTTGAACCCCTCGACCCGGTGGGCGGGCGGGGTGGGCAGGTCGCCCCGGTTCCGGGGGCTGCGGTAGTGGTCGAGGATGATCTCGCGGTAGAGGTCTTCCAGTCCGGGCATGCGGCTGACTCCTAGAGGAACAGGTCGGAGGCGGAGTCGAGGGCCTCGGTGAGGGCGTCGACGTCGGACTCGTCGTTGTAGACGTAGAACGAAGCTCGGGCGGTGGCGCCGATGCCCAGCCGTCGCATCAGCGGCTTGGCGCAGTGGTGGCCCGCCCGCACGCACACGCCGCGCTGGTCGAGCACCTGCGAGATGTCGTGCGGGTGGATGCCCTTGAAGCCGAAGCTCAGCACGCCGCCGCGCCCTGCGGGCTCCGACGGGCCGTAGATGACGATGTCGTCGCCGTAACGCCCCTTGAGTGAACGCATGGCGTAGGCGGTCAGCTCGATCTCGTGCTCACGCACCGCCTGCATGCCCAAGGTGTTGAGGTAGTCGACGGCCGCGCCGAGGCCGATGACCTCGGCGATGGGCGGGGTGCCCGCTTCGAACTTCCACGGGATGTCGTTGGGGGTGAACCCGTCGAGGCGCACGTCGCGGATCATGTCGCCGCCGCCCAGGAACGGGGGCATGGCTTCGAGCAGTTCCTCGCGCGCCCACAACACGCCGATGCCGGTGGGGCCGAGCATCTTGTGGCCGGTGAAGGCGAAGAAGTCGGCGCCCAACTCGTGCACGTCGGTGGCCATGTGGGGCACGTACTGGCTGCCGTCCATGCACACCAAGGCGCCGACGGCGTGGGCGGCATCGGCGATGCGCCGCACCGGCGGGATGGTGCCGAGCACGTTCGACAGCGCGGTGATGCTGACCAGCTTCACGCCGTCGACCAGGCGGGCGAGGTCGGTCAGGTCGAGGTTGCCGTCGTCGGCCATGGGCAGGTAGCGCAGCTCGATGCCGCGCTCTTCCTTGAGCATGAGCCAGGGCACCAGGTTGGCGTGGTGCTCGATCTCGCTGAGCAGGACGGCGTCGCCCTCGCGCAGGTTGGCCCGGCCCCACGAGTGCGCCACCAGGTTGATGGCCTCGGTGGCGTTCTTGGTGAAGATGATCTCGCGCTCGTTCGTCGCCCCCACGAAGCGGGCGATCTTGCGGCGATTGCCCTCGTAGGCCTGGGTCGCTTCCTCGGCCATGGTGTAGACGCCGCGGTGCACGTTGGCGTGCGTCGTCTCGTAGTAGCGGTGCATGGCGTCGAGCACCGACGAGGGCTTCTGCGACGAGGCGGCCGAGTCGAGGAAGACGACGCGGTGTCCGTGGACCTGACGGTCGAGGATCGGGAAGTCCTTCTTGACCAGTTCGGTGTCGATCACCGCCATGCGTCGTACCCCTCTTCCTCCAGCTTGCGGGCGAGCTCGGGGCCGCCGCTGTCGACGATGCGGCCGTCGACGAGGATGTGCACCCGGTCGGGAGTCAGCTCGTCGAGGATCCGTTGATAGTGGGTGATGAGCAGCACGCCCAAGTCGGGACGCTCGCTGCGCACCTGCTGCACGCCGCGGGCCACGATGCGCAGGGCGTCGATGTCGAGGCCGGAGTCGGTCTCGTCGAGCACGGCCATGTCGGGTTCGAGGATGGCCATCTGCAGGATCTCGTTGCGCTTTTTCTCGCCGCCCGAGAAGCCCTCGTTGAGGTAGCGGTCGCCGAAGCTGGGGTCCATCTCCAGCTTCTTCATCCACTCCATGATCGCCATGCGGGTCTCGAGCACCGACAGGTCGTCCATGCCCTTGCGGGCGCCCAGCGCTTGGCGCAGGAACTGCACCACAGGCACGCCGGGGATCTCCTCGGGGTACTGGAAGGCGAGGAAAAGGCCTGCCTTGCCCCGCACGTCGGGAGGCCAGTCGGTGATGTCCTCGCCCTTGAACAGGATGCGCCCGGCGGTGACTTCGTAGTCGCCGTTGCCGAGGATGGTGTTGGCCAGGGTCGACTTGCCCGACCCGTTGGGGCCCATGAGCGCGTGCACCTCGCCGGGCAGCACGGTCAGGTCGACGCCCTTGAGGATCTCGGTGCCCTCCACCTGCACGCGGAGGCCGTCGATCTGGAACACAGGCGTCGTCACGAGTTCATTGTATTTCCCCTACGGCCGTAGGAGAAATCTCTGGACGAGAAAGCCGCCCGTGGCCAGCAGCACCAGCGGCAGCAGCGCCAGGTGGACGATCACCCACATGCAGTACAGGGCGGTGCTGATCTCGGCCCCGCCGATGATGACGAAACGAACGGTCTCGTCGAACGGGTGTAGGACGCCGGCCATTGGTCGGCCCACGGTGACCGCCCACAGGCCCAGTTGGTCCCAGGGCAGCAGGTAGCCCGTGAACGACGCCGCCACCAAGCCGGCGAAGAACGCCACGGCCACGACGATGCCGACGCCTCGCTTGCGCACCACCACCGCCGCGGGCACCAGCAACCCCACGGGGACCACGGCGAATGCGGCGAGGCGGTGGGCGGTGCGGAGCGGCTCGGACACGCCGGGCCGGTAGTTGAACGTCAGCCACACCCCGGTGAGAAGGAGCACGGCGAGCAGCATGGCCACCAACGCAAAGGCCACCCGGATGGTGATGTCGACCCCGTCCTCCACCTCCCGCATCCCCGCATCCTTGCCCACCCCGCGTCCCGAGTACATAGCGTGCCGGAGCCGCACGCTATGTACTCGGGACAGGGCAGTAAGGTTCCGCGGCAGTGGCGGATCCGTGGACGTTCGCAGGGGAGAGCGCACCGCTGGGGCAGCCCGGCGGCACGGTCACGTTGGTGGAGGGCTCGGCCTTCGCCATCTCCGGCCGCTCGGGCGACATCGTGCCCGGCTCGCCGCAAGGGCTGTTCTTCCGCGACACCCGCTTCCTGTCGCAACTGGAACTGCGCATCAACGGCCAGCCGCCCGAGCCCCTGGCCGCAGAGACGCCCGAACCGTTCTCGGCCGTCTTCGTGTCGCGCACCCGCCCTCGCCCGGGGCAAGCCGACAGCACGCTGATGGTCTTCCGCTACCGCTACATCGGCCGGGGCATGCGCGAGGACGTCGTGCTGCGCAACTTCGGCGACGAGCCCGCCTTCTGCCTTGTCGAGCTCGTCGTGCAGGCCGACTTCGCCGGGCTGTTCGAGGTCAAGGAAGGCAGGCCCCAAGCCGTCGGCGCCCGCACCACCGAACTGGCCGACGGGCAGTTCGTCTTCGCCCACCGCTACGGCTCCTCGCGCCGGGGGGCGCGGGTGCAGTTCAGCCAGCCCGCGCAACTGAGCGGCGACCTCGCGGTGTTCGAGATCATCGTCCCGCCCAAGGGCCAGTGGTCGACGTGCGTCCAGCTCACCCCGTCGATCGACGGCGAAGAGATCGAGCCCCGCTACCGCTGCGGCGAACCGGTGGAACGGGCCACCCCCGTCGAGCGCTTGGCCAAGTGGCGCCGCCAGATCCCGTTGGTCGACACCGACCACGACGGCCTGCGCACCGTCACCGCCCGCAGCGCCGAGGACCTCGGCGCCCTGCGCATCTTCGACCCCGACTACCCCGAGCGCGCCGTGATCGCCGCAGGCGCGCCGTGGTTCATGACGCTCTTCGGGCGCGACTCGCTCATCACGTCGTGGATGGCGCTGCTCGTCGATCCCGAGCTCGCCCTCGGCGTGCTGCAGACGCTCGCCCGTTTCCAGGGCGAAGACGTCGACCCCCGCAACGACGAAGAGCCCGGCCGCATCCTCCACGAGATGCGCTTCGGCGACGCCGCCTCGCTGTCGTTGGGCGGCGGCCGCGTCTACTACGGCACCGCGGATGCCACGCCGCTGTTCGTCATGCTGCTGGGCGAGCTGCGGCGCTGGGGCTTGGCCGCCGAGGTGGTCGACCAACTGCTGCCGCACGCCGATCGGGCCATGGCCTGGATCGAGGAGTTCGGCGACCGCGACGGCGACGGGTACGTCGAGTACCAGCGGGCCACCGACCGCGGCCTGGTCAACCAAGGGTGGAAGGACTCCTGGGACGGCGTGCGCTTCGCCAACGGCGACCTGGCTCGCACCCCGCTCGCCCTGTGCGAGGTGCAGGGCTACGTGTACGGCGCCTACCTGGCCCGGGCCCACTTCGCCGCCGAGGCAGGCGACCCCGCCACGGCCGAGCGCTTCCGCACCAAGGCGGCGGAGTTGAAGCGGGCCTTCAACCGCGACTTCTGGTTGGAGGACAAGGGCTGGTTCGCCCTCGGGCTCGACGCCGACAAGCGGCCCGTCGACTCGTTGGCGTCGAACATGGGCCACTGCCTCTGGACGGGCATCGTCGACGAGGACAAGGCACCGATGGTGGCCGAGCGCTTGCTGAGCCGCGACATGTTCAGCGGGTGGGGCATCCGCACGCTCGGGGCGTCGATGCACGGCTACAACCCGATCAGTTACCACTGCGGGTCGGTGTGGCCCCACGACAACGCCATCATCGCCTCGGGCCTCATGCGTTACGGCTTCGTGGAAGAGGCCCAGCGCGTCATCACCGCCATGCTCGATGCCGCGCTGAGCCAAGGCGGTCGGCTGCCCGAGTTGTTCAGCGGCCTCGACCGCGACGAGTTCCCCTCGGTCGTCAGCTATCCGACCTCGTGCTCCCCGCAAGCGTGGGCGGCCGCCTCGCCGTTGCTGTTCCTGCGCACGCTGCTGCGCCTCGACCCGTGGGTGCCCCACGGCAAGGTGTGGCTGTCGCCCGTCCTGCCCGAGGGCATCGAGTACCTGCGCGTCGACCGCATCCCGCTGGCCGGCCGGCGCGTGACCGTCGAAGTCTCCGACACGAATGTGAAGGTGGAAGGCTTGCCTCCTGAACTCGAACTCATCTCCGTGCCCCGCGACCCCATGACCGCGGCATGAGCGCCACCGACGTCGCCTGGGACCTCTCCGACCTGCTCGACGGAGGCGGCGAGGACGCCGTCGACCGCTTCCTCGACGAAGCCGACGCCCGCGCCGAGGCCATGGCCTCGCAGCGCGGCGCCCTTGCGGGCATGGACGCCGAGGCCTTCGTGGCCTTCGTCGACGACTTGGCCGCGGTGCACGAGTTGCTGGAGCGGGCGGGCTCGTACGCCTACCTGCGCTTCGCCGCCGACACCACCGATCCGGCCAACGGCGCCCGCATGCAGCACGTGCAGGAACGGGGCACGGCGGTGACGACCAAGCTCATCTTCTTCGACATCGAGTGGGCGGCGCTGTCCGACGAACAGGCCGGCGCGTTGCTGGAGTCGCCGGGGCTTGAGTTCGCCCGCCACCACTTGGAGAACGCCCGCCGCTACCGCGAGCACCTGCTGTCGGAGCCCGAGGAGCGAGTGCTCAGCGAGAAGTCGGTCAGCGGGGCCAGCGCCTGGGCCCGCTTGTTCGGCGAGCTTCTCTCGTCGCTGGAGATCCCCGTCGACGGCGAGGTAATCGGCCTCGAAGAAGCGCTGAGCCGGCTGACGTCGAACGACCGCTCGGTGCGCAAGGCGGCCGCCGAGGGCGTGACCGCCGGGCTGGCACCGGGCCTGCGCACCCGGGCCTTCATCTTCAACACGCTGCTGCTCGACAAGGCCGTCGACGACCGCCTGCGCCACTACGGCCACTGGTTGGCGTCGCGGAACCTGGCCAACGAAGCGTCCGACGAGTCGGTCGAGGCGCTGGTGTCGTCGGTGCGCAACCGCTACGACCTGCCCCAGCGCTGGTACCGGTTGAAGGCCCGCTTGCTCGGGCTCGACCGGCTGGCCGACTACGACCGTTCCGCGTCGGTGGTGGGCGAGGACGAGCGGGTGGAGTGGGACGACGCCCGCCGCATCGTGCTCGATTCGTATGCCTCGTTCTCGCCTGAGTTGGCGTCGGTGGCGAGCGACTTTTTCGACCGCCGGTGGATCGACGCCCCGCCCCGCCCGGGCAAGCAGCCCGGTGCGTTCTGCATGTACACGGTGCCGTCGGTGCATCCCTACGTGCTGTTGAACTACACGGCCCGGCGCTCCGACGTCCTGGTGCTGGCCCACGAGTTGGGCCACGGGCTGCACGCCTACCTGTCGCGGCCGCAGGGGGTGTTCCACCAGGGCACCCCGCTGACGCTGGCCGAGACGGCGTCGGTCTTCGGCGAGACGGTGACGTTCGGCCGCCTGCTGGAAGCGGCGTCGACGCCGGAGTCGCGGCTGGGGCTGTTGGCCCAGAGCATCGAAGGCGCCATCGCCACGGTGTTCCGCCAGACGGCCATGAACCGCTTCGAGCACTTGGCCCACAACGCCCGGCGCACCGAGGGTGAGCTGTCGGTGGAGCGCATCGGCGAGCTGTGGGCGGACAGCCAGCGCGAGCTGTTCGGCGACGCCGTGGAGGTGACCGAGGGCTACAAGTCGTGGTGGTCGTACATCCCGCACTTCGTCAACACGCCCGGCTACGTCTACGCCTATTCCTACGGGCAGTTGCTGGCGCTGTCGGTCTACCGCCAGTACGAGGAGCAGGGGTCCGACTTCGTGCCCCGATACCTCCACCTGCTGTCGAGCGGCGGGTCGATGGCGCCCGAGGACCTCGGCAAGATCGTGGGCTGCGACCTGGCCGACCCCGGTTTCTGGGACGGTGGACTGGCGATTATCGAGCAGCAGGTCGACGCGGCGGAGACGGCGGCCTTCGAAGCTGGGAGGCTGTAGGCATGCCCGACGACGACTGGGAGTTGGAGAACAACCCGAACTCGCCCGCAGGCGAGGTCGAGGGGTTCGGGCGCTTCGCCACCGGTGTCAACCGTCGGCGCCGCCGAGGGCAAGGCGGCCTGGCCCGGGTGGTGGCCATCGTCATCGTCCTGGCCTTGGTCGTGCCCGTCGTCCTCGGCATGGTCGTGGCGCTCGTCGGCTAGGGCTACGGCGAGTCGCGCAGGCCTTCCTTCCATGTGCGGAAGGACTGGTCCTCGAACGGGAACTCCCGCACGTTGCCGAGGTCGTCGGCGTGGAAGGCGTAGTAGTGGGTGTCGTCGCCCTTGGGCGGTCCGGTGCGCCACAGCAGCCACGAGCCGATGCGGCGGCGGTAGAGCGCATCGGGCGGCAGCCGGTCGGGCCGTTCGTCCCAGTCGGTCGCCAGGATGACCCCGTCGCGCACCGGCGTGGCGGGCAGGTCGGCGGTGTTCACCAACCTCGCTCGACCCACGCTTGCAGGTGGGGGCGCTCGGTGCCGATGGTGGTGTCGTCGCCGTGGCCCGGCATCACGACGGTGTCGGGCGCCAGGGTGAACAGGCGGCGGTCGATGGAGGCGATGATCTGGTCGAAGTCGCCGCCGGGGAACTTGGTGGCGCCGGGGCCGCCAGGGAACAACGTGTCGCCGCTGAGCAGCACGGGCGAGCCTTCCAGCAGGAAGCACATCGAGCCCGGGGTGTGGCCCGGCGTGGCGATGGTGCGCAGGCGCAGGCGGCCCACTTCGATGACGGTGTCGTCCTCCAGCACGAAGTCGTAGGAGGGCAGCATCTCGCTGTCGGCCCCGGTGACGCCCACCTCGTAGCCCGCGTCGCGCACGGCGGGCACGGCCTGGATGTGGTCCCAGTGCCCGTGGGTTTCCAGCACCCGACGCACCCCGAGGCGCCGGCACAGTTCGAGCAGCTTCTCGTGCTCGTTGGCCGCGTCGATCAGCACCGCGTCGCCCGTCTGCTTGCAGCGGACCACGAAGACGTTGTTGTCGACCGGCCCTACGACGAGCTTGTGGATCTCCGCCTGCGTGTCCGCGAAATGCATCTTGACCGCCCGGTCTAGTAAAACTGGCTTCGCCGCTGTCGCCCGATTCAAAGGGGAACCTAGCCGTGAACTTCGCCTTCAGCGAGGAGCAGGAAGAGCTTCGCCGCTCCGTCCGCCGCTTCCTCGACGACAAGTCTCCGAGCACCGAAGTCCGCCGTCTCATGGAGACCACCGAGGGCTACGACCCCGCTGTGTGGGACCAGATGGCCAACCAGCTCGGCCTGCAGGGCCTGGCCATCCCCGAGGAGTACGGCGGCTCGGGCTACGGCTACGTCGAACTGACCGTCATCCTCGAGGAGATGGGCCGGGCGCTGCTGGCCGCCCCGTACTTCTCGACGGTGGCGCTGGCCGCCAACGCCCTGCTGGCGTCGGGCGACGCCGCCGCCAAGAAGGAGTTCCTGCCGGGCATCGCCTCGGGCGAGACCATCGCCACCGTGGCCATCACCGAGGACAACGGCCGGTGGGACGAGGGCGGCATCACCCTGGCGGCGACCAAGTCGGGCGACGGCTGGACGCTGGAGGGCACAAAGTCGTTCGTGCTCGACGGCCACATCGCCTCGCTGGTCCTGGTCGCAGCCCGTGCCGGTGACGGCATCAGCCTGTTCGCCGTGGACGGCTCGGCGTCGGGGCTCACCCGCACTGCGCTGTCGACCATGGACCAGACCCGCAAGCAGGCCCGGCTGGAGTTCGCCGGCGTGCCCGCTCGGCTGGTGGGCAGCGAGGGCGACGGCTCCCGCGTGCTGACCAAGACGCTTGACCTGGCTGCCATCGCCTTGGCGGCCGAGCAGGTCGGTGGGGCGCAGAAGTGCCTGGAGATGGCCGTGCAGTACGCCAAGGACCGGGTGCAGTTCGGCCGGCCCATCGGCTCGTTCCAGGCCATCAAGCACAAGTGCGCCGACATGCTGCTCGAGGTCGAGTCGGCCAAGTCGGCGGCGTACTACGCAGGCTGGGCGGCGTCCGAGGACAACGACGAGGTGCCCGTGGTGGCCTCGCTGGCCAAGGCCTACTGCTCCGATGCGTACTTCCACGCTGCGGCCGAGAACATCCAGATCCACGGCGGCATCGGCTTCACCTGGGAGCACGACGCCCACCTGTACTTCAAGCGGGCCAAGTCGTCCGAGCTGCTCTTCGGCGACCCCTCGTACCACCGCGAGCTCCTCGCCCAGCGCATCGGCCTCTAACCGCTGTCCCGAGTACATAGCCGGCGGAAATCGCCGGCTATGTACTCGCGACGAACGGGGGTTGCCGTGAACGGCGCAGTGCGGAGGGGTCGCCGGCGAAGCGTCGTCGGTGGTGCTGTCGTGGCACTTCCCTCGGCATCGGCTCTTGTGTTCGACATGTCCGACGAGGCGGTCGACCTCCTGGGCGTCGGCGGCCTCGTCGCGTTGCTGGCTTTCTGCGTGGCGTGCCAGATCGGTGCCGGAATGACGGCCCGTCGAGCCGACTCCCGCATCTTCACAGCGGTTGCCGGAACGACGCTCGGTTGTCTTGGCGGCGCCTCTGTCGTGCTGGCGATCGCCGCCGCCGTCGGGGCGGCGCAGTTCCTGCCTGATCTCGACGTATCGGCGGGTGTGATCGTCGGCGGGCTGGGCTTGCTCTGGCTCGTCGGAGCCGCGTCCGGCGTGATCGTCGCCGTGGTGGCCTGGGCATCGAGACGCCTCGGCTGAGGCGATCGGCTCAGCGGGTGGCGCGATAGGTGACGCCGGGGAGGCCGTCGAAGCCTCGGGCGTCGGCCGTCACGACGATCCGCCGCCGGGCCAGTGCGGTGGCGGCGATCACGAGGTCGTGGGCACCTCGCGGCCGGCCCGCTCGCCGCACGTGGGCAAGCAACTCGCTATGGCGACGGGCGACGTTGAGGTCGTAGTCCTCGATCGGCAGCGTGTCGATGATGGCGTCGACGAGCTTCTGCCTCGCCGCCCGGCGCTTCCCCTCGGCCAACTCCACTCCGACCAGCAGCTCGGCAACGGTGATGGCGGCGATGGCGACGTCGTCGTCATCGGCCACGATCCGGGCGAGTGCCGCGCCCTGCCGTTCGGCATCGACGAGCACCGACGTGTCGAGGATCAGGCCGGCCAGGACCGCTCCTCGACGACGAGCGAATCGCGCATCTCGGTGAGCTCCTTGAGCCACGCCTTGTCGGGCTTGTGTGTGGCGAGCAGGGTTTTCAGCGCTTTGCCGTCCACCGTGGCGACGGGCTCAAGCCTCGCCACCGGTCGGCCCCCGCGGATGACGACGAACGATTGGTGCCGGTGCTCGACGGCGTCGAGCACATCGGAGAACCCCCGTGCCGCTTCCGTGGCCGAGATCTCCTTCATGCGATCAGATTATCAGAGAACGCGGGTCACGACCCGGCGCTTTCCTCGCGTTCGATCTCGGCCACCTGGGCCAGGCGGGCCACGTGGCGGTCGCCTTCGAACGGGGTGGCCAGGAAGGCGTCGACCACGGCCAGCGCCACCGTCTCGCCCAACACCCGCCCTCCCAGCGACAGGACGTTGGCGTCGTTGTGCTGACGGGCCAGGCGGGCCATGAGCTCGTCCTGGCACAGCGCCGCCCGCGCCCCGTGCACCTTGTTGGCGGCGATCTGCTCACCTTGGCCGCTGCCGCCCAGCACGATGGCGAAGTCGGCCTCGCCTCGCACCGCCGCCCGGGCCGCCGCCGCGCAGAACGCCGGGTAGTCGACCGGCGCCTCGCTGTCGGTGCCGAGGTCGGTGACCTCGTGGCCGCTGGCCTGCAGGTGGGCGATGACCGCCGTCTTCATGCGGAATCCGGCGTGGTCGGAGGCAATGGCGATCCGCATGGGCGGCGAGGGTAGCCTCGGGCTCGCCATGGCCGTCGTCTGGATCGCCCTCGCCGTCGGGATCGTCTTCGCCATCGCCGCGGTGGTGATCGGCCGAGAGGCCCGCCGCCTCGACGCCGTTCCGCCCCGCCCCGTCTTCGACCTCGACGAAGCGGTCGAGTGGGTGGCGGAGCACCTGCCGTTCGAGGTCAGCGCCGTGCTCAGCCACGACGACGTGCGCCGCATCATCGACTGGAACCTCGAGTTCTTCCGCATCAAGTCGACCTCGGGCAACGGCCACGCCGTGCCCTCGGGCAGCCCCGTGGTGGTGGGCGGCGCCGAGACCGTCGACTACGTGCTGCGCAAGGCGGCCACGGTGGGCCAGGACTACACGGCGCCGCAGGTGCACGCCGTGCTCGACGCCCAGATGAGCTACCTCGAAGCCATCGGCGCCATCGGCCCCGAGGTGCCTCCGGACCAGGCGTGAACACCGCCTCGTAAATGTTCGAATTACGAACGGGGCCGTTGTACCATCGCCGGTACCAGAGAAAGGAGGTGGTCCAACTGAGTTCGTCTGATAGTTGCGGGACCCTGGAGGTGGCTGGCCGCTAGGCGGCAAGCTGGACCACCTGGTGAGTCCAAGCCAGGCACCGCTCGAACCGCCCAGTCGGAACCGGTCCCATCCGACGCAGCACGGCAGATCGAGACCTTTCAGCACAATCTTGGCGAAGGGGCGCTTCGGCGCCCCTTCGTCGCGTCCGCGTACAGTTCCAGCCATGTCTCGACCCATTCGCTTCGAGCACTTCCGCTGGCTGGGCGACAAGCGCAGCACGGTCGTGCACGACCTCGACAACATCACCGACGACTGCGCCCTCGACGACCTGTTGGCGTCGGAGCAGTTCGCCACCTTCGGCCCCGACGTCCTGGTGGAGGCCCGCAACCGCAACTACAAGCCCTGCCGCCACTGCGTCAACGAGGTCGAGCTCAGCGCGTGAAGGCCATCGACCTGCACGTCCACCTGGCCACGCACGAGTGGCTGAACGCCTCCCTCGGCCCCATGCGGGAGGCCACCGAGCGCCACTTCCGCATGGTCATCGAGGAACGCACGGTCGACGAGATGGCCGACGAGTTCCGGGCCGACGACGTGCTCGCCGTGCTGTTGGCATGGGACGCCGAGACGGCGACGGGCCTGCCGCCGGTCACCAACGACTTCGTGGCCGACTGCGTGCGCCGCCACCCCGACGCCTTCGTGGGCTTCGCCTCGGTCGACCCGTGGAAGGGCCGCAAGGCCATCGACGAAGCCCGCCGGGCCGTGGAGGAGCTGGGCCTGAAGGGCCTCAAGTTCCACCCCGGCTGCCAGCGCTTCGCCCCCAACGACACCCGCTTCTACCCCCTCTACGAGACGGCGGTGTCGCTCGGCATACCCGCCTTGTTCCACACCGGCACGACCGGGCTCGGTGCGGGCATGCCCGGCGGCGGCGGGATCAAGCTCGGCTACTGCCGGCCGATCCTGCTCGACGACGTGGCCGCCGACTTCCCCGACCTGCAGATCATCGCCGCGCATCCCTCGTGGCCCTGGCAGGACGAGATGCTGGCCGTGGCCCAGCACAAGGCCAACGTGTGGCTGGAGCTGTCGGGGTGGTCGCCTCGCAAGTGGTCGCCGGAGCTGACGAAGGCGGTGCTCGGCCCGATGCAGGACCGGGCCCTCTACGGCAGCGACTACCCGTTCATCCGCTTCACCAAGTGGCTCGACGCCTTCGCCACATACGACCCGCCCGCCGAGGTGCAGGAGAAGCTGCTGGTGGGTAACGCGCGCCGGTTGCTCGGCCTCTGACCGGTACCGTGGGGAGCGCTGTGGAAACCGAGATCCAATCCGGGGGGCTGCGCCTGCGTGGCTACCTGGCCTCGCCCCCTCCGACGTCGGGCGGACCTGGCCACTTCCAGCACGGCCTGGTGCTGTGCCACGGGTTTCCGCCGGGCACCAAGGGCGCTCGCACAGCGGGGCAGACCTATCCGCAGCTGGCCGAACGGCTGGCCGCCGATGCCGGGTGGGCGGTGCTGACGTTCAACTTCCGGGGCGCCGGCGGGTCGCCCGGCGACTTCTCCCTGGGCGGGTGGCTGGAGGACGTGCGAGCCGCTATCGACCACTTGCCGACGGTGGCCGACGTCGACGGCGTGTGGCTTGCCGGCTTCTCCACCGGCGGCTCGCTGGCGCTGTGCGCGGCAGGCGAGGACGAACGGGTCAAGGGCGTGGCCGCCTTCGCTGCTCCGGCCGACTTCGACGACTGGGCCAGCGACCACAAGAAGTTCCTCGAGCACTCCCGAGAGATCGGGGTCGTCGGCAGCAAGGGCTTTCCCGCCGACGTAGAGGCGTGGGGCCGAGAGCTGCGGGAGATCCGCCCGCTCAACCTCATCGGCAAGATCCCGCCCCGCCCTGTGCTGTTGGTGCACGGGGGCGACGACGAGACGGTGCCGCTGATGGACGCCCGCGCTCTGGCCGACGCCGCCGACGGCGAGGTCGAACTACGGGTGGTGACGGGTGCCGGGCACCGGTTGCGCCACGACCCCCGGGCCGTCGCCGTGCTGCTCGGCTGGCTCGACCGCCAGCACCTCTAGCGCGCCGTCGAGTGCGGCCCGCAGCGCTCGCGCCGCGGGCTCCGGTTCTGCTGCCTCGGTCAACCAGCGCACCACCACCACGTGGCGAGCACCCGCTTCGACCACCGCGCTCACCGTCTCAGGGGTGACACCGCCGGTCACGTAGAACGGGCGGGTGGCGTTGTGCGCTGCGTATGTCACGTACTCCAGGCCAGTGCCCGGGCGCCCCGGCTTGGTGGGCGTCGGCGTCACCGGCCCGGCGGAGATGTAGTCGACGGGTTCGCCTGCGGCGTCGTCGAGTTCGGCGGGTGCGTGCGTCGACAGCCCCACGATGGCGTCGGGGCCGAGGAGGCGGCGGGCCAGCGAGGGCGGCGCGTCGTCCTGGCCCACGTGCACCCCGTCGGCCTCGACCTCCAGCGCCAGGTCGGGGCGGTCGTTGAGGATGAACGGCACGCCGTGGTCTCGGCACACGTCGCGCACGACGCGGGCCCGATCGAGGAGCGGCCGGGCGTCGAGGTGCTTGTCGCGCAACTGCACCAGGTCGACGCCGCCCCGGATGCACGCGGCCACGAACTGCGCCAGGTCGGGCCGGTCGGGGGTGCAGAGGTACAGCCGCCGCTCAGCCACCGGCCACCGCCCGCACCAACTCCAACCGGTCCCCTTCGGCCAACGCCGTCGTCGCCAACTCCGCCCGCTTCACCGGCTCTCCGTTGCGCTCGACCAACACCCACTTGCCGCCGAGCCCCATCGACGCCAGCAGGTCGGCGACGGTGGCGTCGTCGGGGAGCTTGACGGCCGAGCCGTTGGCGATGACCTCCACGGCGCCGATGCTAGAAGGACGCCGAGAAGATCGATTCGAGGGCGTCCGCCCCGGGTCTCATCCCTTGGCTGCTGCCTTCTTGGCCTGCTTGTACTCCCGCACCTTGGCCAACGTCTCCGGCCCGGTGATGTCGGCTACCGACATGTGCGTGCCGGGCTTGCCGAACTCGCCCGCCGCTTCCTGCCAGCCCTCGGGCTGCACCGCCAGTTGCTTGGCCAAGAGGGCGATGAAGATGCGGGCCTTCTGCTCGCCGAAACCCGGCAGCGCCTTGATGTTGCGGAACAGTTCGTCGCCCGACTTGGCCGACTTCCACACCCGGGCCGCTTTGCCGCCGTACTCGTCGACCACGATGCGACACAGCTCTTGCACCCGCTTGGCGTTGGCACCAGGGAAGCGGTGCAGCGCCGGTGTCTGCGAGAAGACCTCGACCAGCCGGTCGGGGTCGATGGCGGCGATCTCGGCGGCATCGAGTCGCCCGCCCAACCGCTCCTTGAGGCGCAGCGGGGCGGCGAAGGCCCACTCCAACGGGACCTGCTGGTCGAGGACCATGCCGATCAACAGGGCCAGCGGGTCCTTGGAGAGCAGCTTGTCGGCGGCCGGGTCACCGGAGAGGGCGAGCGTCGAAGGCATCGCTGGGCATTATCCCAGGGCGAAGAACAGCCGGCCTTCGCAGGTCGTGGCGCCCTCGACCGAGGCTCGCGCCTGGCACCAGCCGCCGCGGGCGCTGAGGCGCTCGATGTCGACCTGCAAACGCAACTCGTCGCCGGGCCGGACGATGCGCCGGAACCGCACCTTCTCGACCCCGCCGAACAGCGGCAGTTTCCCGGCGTAGCGCTCGTCGGACAGCACGGCGATGGCCCCTGCCTGAGCCAACGCCTCCAACTGGATCACGCCAGGGAACACGGGGTTGCCGGGGAAGTGCCCGGCCAAGAACGCCTCTTCGCCCGTGACCCGGTAGCGCGCCGTCACCGACTCGGCGGGCACCACGGCATCGACGGCGTCGACAAAGCGGAACGGCGGGCGGTGCGGCAACAACGAGACGTAGTCCATGTCTCAGGCCGGCTTGGCCAGGTTGAGGCGGCGGGCGACGTCCTTGCGCAGGGCCGCCCGCTCCGCCCGCGTCCCGTGCTGGTCGAGTTCCTCTTGGAGGGCGTCGAGCAGGGTGCGCTGGAAGTTGTAGCTGATGAGCTCGGAGGCAGCCTGCAGGGTGAGGCGGAAGGCCGCCACCAACCGGTCGGCCTCCACCTTGCTCGGCATGCCCGCGGCGAGCATCGGCTCGCGCACGTAGCGCAGAAAGAGTTCGACGGCGCCTTGGGCCACCGCGTCGGCCGCCTCCAACTGCACGCGGGCCACCCGCATGAACTCCTCCATGGGCACCCCGCTGCCCACCAGGCTGAGGAGCATCTTCACCGCCCGCACGTCGGCCGGGGTGTAGCGCCGTTCCTCGCCCGTTCGGTACGGCCGGAGCACGCCCGACCCCTCCAGCGAGCGCAGCATGGCCGGTGGCACCCGGGTGCGCTCCGCCAGTTCGCTGAGCGTGAGCGTCTCGTTCTCGGAAGCCAGCACGGCCGCGGCAATGGGCTGGGGGGTGGCCGCGGCGCCGTTGTCGAGCATCGAGGCGATGGCCCGCAGCGAATGGCCCCGTGTCTTCAGGTCGCGGATGAGCTTGAGCCGGTCGAGGTGTGTGTCGTCGTAGTAGGCGACGCGGCCTGTGTGGCGGGGCGGCGGTACGAGTCCCTTGGACTGGTACGACCTGAGCACTTCCACGCTGATCCCTGCTGCGGAGGCCAGCTCGTCGACTCGGTACTCGATCATTGCTACCGAATAGTAATACGGATTTCTCGAACCGTTCGAGATTTCTGTGTAACTATTGAGGGGAGCGATTGGTCGGAGTCTCCGATCACCAGCTGGGAAAGGTCGCATCGTATGGCTGTGGGGATCCTCTTCCCCGGACAAGGCGCGCAGGCTTCGGACATGGGCGCCCCCTGGCGAGCCCATCCGGCTTGGGACGCAGTGGTCGGCCGAGCTGAAGACGTGGTGGGCGCCTCGCTGGAGTCGCTGCTCGTGGGCCCCGCGCCCGCACGAACCCGTGAGGCACAGCTGAGCGTCCTACTGGCGTCGCTGTTGGCGTGGGAGGTCGTGCGCCCCGAGGTCGACGAGGTCGCCTGCTTCGCCGGCCATTCGCTGGGCCAGGTCACTGCGTTGATCGCCGCCGGTGCGCTTTCCTTCGAAGACGGCATCCGCTTCGCCCTCCAGCGGGCCGACGCCACCCAGGCCGCTGCCGACGCCCGCCCCGGCCGGATGGCGGCCCTGCTGGGCGCCACCGACGAGCAGGTCGCCATCGCATGCGCCGCCGCCCCCGACGCCTGCTGGACGGCCAACGACAACGCCCCCGGGCAAGTGGTGATCGCAGGCACGCCCGCCGGCCTCGAGCTGGCCGTCGAAGCGGCCCGGGCCGCAGGTGTGCGCAAGGTGCTGCCCCTCAACGTGGGCGGTGCTTTCCACACCCCGCTCATGGACGACGCCCGCGAGGCGCTTGTGCCGGTGCTGGTCGCCCTCTCGTTCGCCTCCGGCACCGCGCCTGTGGTGTCCAACGGCGACGCCACCCCGTATGCGGACGGCGAGGGTTGGCGCAGCCGCCTCGCCGACCACTTGGTGCAGCCGGTCCGCTGGCGCGCCTGCCTGGAGACGATCGCCGCACTCGGCGTCGCCTCACTGATCGAAGTGGGCCCCGGTGCGGCCCTGGCCGGCATGGCCAAGCGCACCGTGCCCGATGTTCCTGTTCGCAATGTCTCGACGCCCGAGACCATGGAGGTTGGACGATGACTGTTCTGCTCGCACCTGGTGAGGAGCTCCTGGTTCCTGAGCGTGTGATTGTGGCCCCGGCCCTTGGTGTCTTCCAGCCGTTGGCCCCCGAAGTGGTGACCACCGAAGGCGAGATCGTGGAAGCGGGCCAGTCGATCGGGACGGTGACGGTCGGCGGCGAACCCGTCCACATCAGGTCGCCCTTCCGTGGGTTCCTGATGGGGATGCTGGCTGTGTCGGGGGAGCGGGTGCGCGAAAGCCAGCCCGTCGCCTGGCTCCGCACCCTGTGACGGCAGCGCGCGCCGTTGTCACCGGGCTGGGGAGTGCGGTGCCCGAGGGGCGATTGACCAACGCCGACCTCGAAGCCCGCGTCGACACCAACGACCAGTGGATCGTGGACCGGACCGGCATCAGGGAACGGCGGGTCGCCGGGCCTGACGACAGCACCGCCTCGCTGGCCGCTGCCGCCGGCGCGGCGGCTGTCAAGGACGCCGGCCTCACGCCCGACGACATAGGCCTGCTGGTGCTGGCAACCACAACGCCCGACCAGAAGCTGCCTGCCACGTCGTCGGCCGTGCAGGACCTGCTGGGCCTCCGGTGCGGCGCCTTCGACCTTACGGCCGCGTGCTCGGGCTGGGTCTACGGCCTCGGGGTGGCTGCCTCGCTGGTCGAGACGGGACGCGCTGACAACGTGCTCGTGGTCGGAGCCGAGGTGCTCTCGCGCATCGTCGACCCCGCCGACCGGGGGACCTCGATCCTCTTCGGTGACGGGGCGGGCGCGGGTGTCGTCGCTCGCCGCGAGGGCGAAGCGGGCCTGCTCTCGTGGGATACCGGGTGCGACGGCTCCTTGGCCTCGATCCTCGAAGTGCCACTCGGCGAACAGCACATGCACATGGACGGCCCCGAAGTTTTCCGCCGGGCCGTGCGTGCCCTGGTGGACTCGGCCAACAAGGCGCTCGCCCAAGCCGGCGTGACGGCCGCCGACATCGACGTGTTCGTGCCCCACCAGGCCAACACCCGGATCATCTCGGCCGCCGCCGACCGCCTGGGCATCCCCATGGACCGCGCCGTGTTGAACATCGAGCGCTACGGCAACACCTCGGCGGCGTCGATCCCCCTGGCCTTGGCCGAAGCGGACCTCGCCGACGGCGACCTCGTCCTGTTGAGCGGCTTTGGCGCAGGCATGACGTGGGCCAGTGCCGTGTTGCGGTGGAGGGCGTCGTGAGCGAGCGCCGCGTCGCCTTCGTCACCGGCGCCTCGCGCGGCATCGGCCGCGCCTGTGCGGTGGCCCTGGCCCAGCAAGGCCACGACGTCGCCGTGGGCTGGTCGCACGACGACGAGGGCGCGGCCAAGACCGTCGCCGCCGTCGAGGAAGCGGGCGGGCGCGGCCTGCCCGTGCAGCTCGACGTCAGCCGCCCCGGGTCGGTCGACGCCGCCTTCGGGTCCGTCGAGCTGTCGCTCGGCAAGGTCACCGTCCTCGTCAACAACGCGGGGGTGACGCGCGACGGCTTGCTGCTCCGCATGACCGACGAGCAGTGGAGCGAAGTGCTCCGTACCAATCTCGACGGCGCCTTCTACGCCGTCCGCCGGGCCACGCCCGGGATGATGAAGGCCCGCTACGGCCGGATCGTGAACGTGGGGTCGGTTGTCGGCTCCACGGGCTCGGCCGGGCAGGTCAACTACGCAGCCGCCAAGGCCGGCCTCATCGGCCTGACGCGGTCCGTCGCCCGCGAGCTCGCCTCGCGTGGCGTCACCTGCAACCTGGTGGCGCCCGGGCCGATCGCAACCGCCATGCTCGACGCGCTATCCCCCCAGCGCATCGAGCAACTGGCCGCTGAGGTCGTGCTCGGGCGCCTCGGAACGCCGGAGGAAGTGGCGGCTGTCGTCGCCTTCCTCTGCTCCGAGGCATCTGGCTACGTGACCGGAGCCGTCGTCCCCGTGGACGGCGGCCTCGGCATGGGCCACTGAGTTTCGCAACACCGTTCGCAACACCGTTCGCAACGTTCGTAACAAGGAGAAGCAACATGAACCGTGAAGACATCCTCTCGACCCTGCGTGACGTGGCCGTCGAGGTACTCGGCGTGGAAGCCGACGCCGTGACCGAGCAGGCCAGCTTCAAGGACGACCTCGACGCCGACAGCCTCGACCTGGTCGAGGTCGTCATGGCGCTGGAGGAGAAGCTCGACATCGCCATCCCCGAAGAAGAGCTGGCCGACATCAAGACCGTGGGCCAAGCCATCGACGTGGTCGTGTCGAAGGTGGCGGCGCGGGCGTGACGTCGCATCGCGTCGCCGTCACCGGCCTGGGCGTGAAGACGCCCGCAGGCAACGACCTCGACACCTTCTGGGCGTCGCTGCTGCGGGGCGTTTCCACCGCCGCGCCGATCAGCCGGTTCGACGGCTCCGAGCTGCCGGTCGGCTTCGCGTGCGAGGTGAAGGACTTCGACCCGGTTGCCTACCTCGGGCCGAAAGAGTCGCGCCGCGCCGATCGCGCCGCGCAACTCGGCTTCGCTGCGGCCGTCGACGCTATGGCGGACGCGGGCGCCATCGACGTGGACCCATCGCGCTGCGGCGTGGTGGCAGGCACGGGCGTCGGCGGCCTCAGCACCCAGGAGGAAGAGGAGAAGGTCATGTTCGAGCGGGGTCCGACCCGCGTGAGCCCCTTCCTCGTCCCCATGATGATGGCCAACGCCACCGCGGCGTTGGTCGGCATGAAGCACGGGTGGACCGGCCCGAACATCTGCATCGCCACCGCCTGCGCGGCGGGCACCCACGCGTTGGGTGAAGGGTTCCGCATGGTGCGCGACGGCTCGGCCGACGTGGTGCTGGCGGGCGGCAGCGAAGCGGCCATCACCCCGGTGGCGCTGGCTGCGTTCGCCCGCATGGGCGCGCTGAGCACGCGGCGCGATGCCCCGGAGCTGGCGTCGCGCCCGTTCGACGCGGCCCGTGACGGCTTCGTGATGGGCGAGGGCGCGGCGTTCCTCGTCCTCGAGCGGTGGGACGCTGCGGTGGCCCGGGGCGCCCGCATCTACGGCGAGGTCCTCGGCTATGGGCGGAACTCCGACGCCTACCACATCACCGCGCCGGCCCCCGGTGGTGGCGGCGCGGTGGCGTGCATGGAGCTGGCATTGGCCGACGCGGGCCTGCAGCCCGCGGACATCGGGCACGTGAACGCCCACGGCACCTCGACGCCCCTCAACGACGCGGCCGAGGCCGAGGCCATGCTCAAGGTGTTCGGCGGCACGCCGCCGCCGGTGACGTCGACCAAGGGCGTGACCGGGCACCTCATCGGCGCCGCAGGCGCCACCGAGGCCGTGGCGTCGCTGCTCGCCATCGGCAACGGCCTGGTGCCGCCCACGGCCAACCACGAGCAGACCGACCCCGACATCAGCCTCGACGTGGTGGTCGGTTCGCCGCGCCAGGTGGGCGCCAAGCCCGTCATCTCCAACTCGTTCGGCTTCGGCGGCCACAACGCCTCGATCATCGTGGGGCCTGCGTCCTGAGCCGTCTGCTTGCCGTCGCAGCCTGCCGCCAAGGTGCGGCCGAGGCCGACATTCGAGAGTTCGACGGGCGCACGGTCGGTTGGTTCCGCCTCGACGGCGGCGCCCACCGCGGCGCCATCGGGACGGTCGAAGGCGAGACCATCGAGCGCTTGGTGCGCACGGCGGTCGATGTCGGCGTGCCCATCGTGGGGGTGCTGGCTACCAGTGGTGCCGACGTCACCGAGGGGGTGGCGTCGCTTCATGCCTGGGGGCGCGTGGCCCGGGCGCTGTCGCAGGCGTCGGGCTCAGTGCCCATCGTGCTGGCCGTGGTGGGCCCGTGCGTATCGGGGCCCGCGTTGCTGCTGGGCATGGCCGACATCGTGGTGATGACGGCGGAGGCGACTGCCTACGTCAGCGGCCCGGCCGTGGTCGAGCAATTGACCGGGGTGCGGGTTACCCATTCGGTCCTCGGCGGCGCGGCCGTGCACGCGGCGCGCAGCGGCGTGGCCTCGTTGGTGGCCGACGACGAAGAAGCGGCCTTGCACGCGGTCGCCGACGTGCTCGCCTACCTGCCGTCCAACTACATGGAAGAACCGCCGCTGCATTGGACCGACGACGCAGCTGACCGGACCTCCGACGTGGCCGCTCGCACCGTGCCCGAGTCCGCCACGTCGTCGTACGACGTGCGGGTGGTGGTGCGCGACGTGGTCGACGAGGGGTCGGTGTTCGAGGTGCGGGCGCTGCACGCGGGCAACGTCGTCACCGCCTTTGCCACGGTGGAGGGACGGCCGGTCGGGGTCATCGCCAACCAGCCGTGCCAGTTGGCGGGCACCCTCGACATCGAGGCGTCGAAGAAGGCCGCTCGCTTCGTGCAGCTGTGCGACTCGTTCAACCTGCCGCTGCTCACCTTCGTCGACACGCCGGGGTTCCAGCCGGGCAAGGACATCGAGTGGCGGGGGATGATCCGCCACGGGGCCGAACTGGTGCACGCGTACGCGGCGGCGACGGTGCCGCGCATCTGCGTAGTGCTGCGCAAGGCCTACGGCGGTGCGTTCATCGTCATGGACTCCAAGGGCATGGGCAACGACGCCTGCTTCGCCTGGCCCAAGGCCGAACTCGCCGTCATGGGTGCGCCCGGTGCTGTGCAGATCCTGCACGGCAAGCGGCTGACCGAACCGGCCGAGCGGGCCAAGCTGGAGGCCGACTACGCGGCCCGCTACTGCTCGCCCGACATGGCGGCCAAGCGGGGCTACGTCGACGAGGTCATCCCGCCGGAGGAGACGCGGCGGGCGGTGGTCGGCGCCCTGCGCGCCTTGAAGAACAAGCGTGAGCGGCTGCCGCAACGGCGCCACTCAAACAGCCCGCTCTAGGAGGCGACATGTTGCTCGACGGCAAGCGAGTGCTGGTGACCGGTGTGCTCACGGATTCTTCGATCGCCTTCTCGGTGGCGCGGCTGGCCCAGGAGCAGGGGGCCGAGGTGCTGCTGACCTCGTTCGGACGGGCCATGTCGCTGACGCGGCGTGCGTCCCGTCGGTTGCCGACGGAGGCCGACGTGCTCGAGGTCGACGTCACCAACCCCGAGCACCTGGGCGGGCTCACGGCCGAATTGGAGCAGCGGTGGGGGCGGGTCGACGGGGTGCTCCACGCCATTGGGTTCGCGCCGGAATCGTGCCTTGGTGGCGACTTCCTCAAGGCGCAGTGGGAGGACGTGTCGACGGCGTTGCACGTGTCGGCCTACTCGTTGAAGTCGTTGACCGAGGCGTGCCTGCCGCTGCTCAAGGCGGCGGGCGGCGGCTCGGTCGTCGGGCTCGACTTCGACGCCACCGTGGCGTGGCCCATCTACGACTGGATGGGCGTGGCCAAGGCGGCGCTGGAGTCGACGTCGCGGTACTTGGCTCGCGACCTCGGCCCGCTCAACGTGCGGGTCAACCTGGTGGCGGCCGGGCCGTTGCGCACTGTGGCCGCCCGCGGCATCCCCGGGTTCTCGCAGATGGAGGACCTATGGCAGACCCGGGCGCCGCTGGGGTGGGACGTCGCCGACACCGAACCCGCCGCCAAGGCGTGCATCGCCCTGCTGTCGGACTGGTTCCCCGCCACCACCGGCGAGCTGGTGCACGTCGACGGCGGCTTCCACGCCACCGGCGCCTAACCCCCGCCGCCCCCCACTGCAAAGTGTGCGGGGTTGGGGATCACAACGATCCCGACATCCGCACACTTCGCGGGGTGGACGGGGTTCTTCGCAGTTCGGTGTTGAGCATGGTGACGATCGTTTCCGGCCGGCGGCGGATGTCGTCGAGCGTGACGCGGCGCATGCCCCAGCCCCGGTCGCGGATGGCGTTGTCGCGGGCGCGATCCCGGTAAAAAGCCTCGCGTCCACCGTGGGCGTCGAAACCGTCGACCTCCACGGCGAAGCGGGCCTCGGGCCAGGCGAAGTCGACCGTCGCCACCTCCCCGTGGGCGAGCGCGATGCGGTGTTGGCGCTTCGGCCTCGGCAGGCCGGCGAGGCGCACGAGGCGGAGGAACGCCACCTCCGCCGCACTGCCGGCGGCGCGCTCGCCCTCGCGCTGGACGAGCAGCGTGCGCAGCTTCCGCACGCCCTTGCGCCCCTGGCGGCTGCCCTCCTCCAGGAACCGGCGCAACTTCGAATGCGTGGTGAGCCCTTTGCGGATGGCGCTCTCAAGGGCAACCTCGACCACCCGCCACGACCGGTCGCGGCACAGGTCGAGGATGGTGCGCTCCACGACGGTGACGGGTTGGCCGTTGTGCACGGTCACGTCGCGCGGGTCGAGGCGCCGCGTGCGGTGGACGATGACGCCTGTCGGCACCGGCCCACATGTGATCGGCACCAGTATCTCGAGCGGGGCCGAACGGAAGCCGTCGAGGCCCCACAGCACGGCCGCCGCCCGGTGCGACGCCACCGCTCTCGGTCCCGCCGCCAGGGTGGCGCCCCGGAGCTGCTGCCACCAGGTGGGCGGCGCCGAGCCGGTCAGGTAGACGCCCCGCTGCAGCCGTTGCCAGGTGCAGTTGGCGACCCGTCGCTTCGGGACCATGGCACTGGCGTGGATGTCGGATCTTGCGAGGAGGCCGGCCTGCGATGCGCCGACCACGCTCAGATTGCGGTCGATGTTCCCCATGCCCCCCATTCAACCGACGGGGTGTGACAGTAAAACCTCCGAAGTGTGCGGGGGTCGGGGAGATCGGGGTTGAGGTCGTAGCGGGCGATGGCGTCGGCCACGTCTTCGGCCTTGCCCTCGCCGGTGTCGGCCAGCGCCTTGAGCACGGCCACGATCAGGTGTTCGGCGTCGGTCTCGAAATGGCGGCGCAGGGCGGCGCGGGTGTCGGAGCGGCCGTAGCCGTCGGTGCCCAGCACGCTGAAGTGGTGGGGCACCCAGCGGGCGACCTGGTCGGGCACCATCTTCATGAAGTCGGTGACGGCGACCACCGGGCCGTCCGCACCGCTCAACGTCTCGGTCACGAACGGCACCCGTGCGGGCTCGCCGGGGTGCAGCCGGTTCCACCGCTCCGTCGACAGCGCCTCCTCGCGCAACTGCTTGTAGTTGGTGACGCTGTAAAGCGACACGGCCACGTCGTGGTCCTCGGCCAAGCGCCGCTGCGCCTCTGTGGCCGCTCCGTAGGCGGTGCCGCTGAACAGGACGGTGGCCCGCCGCGACGGCCCGTCGGGCGCGGGTGAGAACCGGTAGATGCCGCGGATGATGCCGTCCTCGGTGCCCTCAGCCATGGGCGGCATCTCGTAGTTCTCGTTGTAGAGGGTCAGGTAGTAGAAGACGTCCTGGGGTGTGTCGCCGTACATGCGGGCCATGCCGTCTCGCACGATGACCGCCACCTCGTAGGCGAAGGCGGGGTCGTAGGCGGCGATGTTGGGCACCGTCGACGCCAGCACCAGCGAGTGGCCGTCTTCGTGCTGCAACCCTTCGCCGTTCAACGTGGTGCGGCCCGCGGTGGCGCCCAGCAGGAAGCCGCGGCCCCGCATGTCGCCGAAGGCCCAGATGAGGTCGCCCACCCGCTGGAACCCGAACATCGAATAGAAGATGTAGAACGGGATCATCGGCTCGGACCACGTGGCGTATGCCGTGCCCGCGGCGGTGAACGACGCCATGGAACCGGCTTCGGTGATGCCCTCTTCGAGGATCTGGCCCTGCTGGCTCTCGGCGTAGCTCAACAACAGGTTGGCATCGACGGGCTCGTAGCGCTGGCCCCCCGACGCGTAGATCTTCACTTCCTTGAACAGGGCGTCGAGGCCGAAGGTGCGCCCCTCGTCGGGGATGATCGGCACCACGCGACGGCCGATCGACTCGTCGCGCAACAGGTTGCGCAGCAGGCGGGCGAAGCCCATGGTCGTCGACACCGCCTGGCCCTTGGAGCCGACCAGCAACTCCCCGAAGACGGGCTCGGCGGGGGCGGGCAGCGCCTTGGCCCGGTACGTGCGCCGGGGTATCGACCCGTCAAGGGCGCGGCGGCGGTCGACGAGGTACCGGTACTCCACCGAGTCCTCCGCGGGCCGGAAGTACGGCGGCATGTCGGTGTCGAGCGCCTCGTCGGGGATCTCGTCCTGCAGGTACAGCCGGTCGCGCAACAACTGCAGCTGCGCCTTGTTGAGCTTCTTGATCTGGTGGGTGGCGTTGCGGGCCTCGACCTCAGGGCCGAGCGTCCAGCCCTTGACGGTCTTGGCCAGGATGACGGTCGGCGCCCCTGTGTGCTCGACGGCGGCCAGGTAGGCGGCGTAGAGCTTGCGGTAGTCGTGGCCGCCACGGGGCAGGTTGCGCAGGTCGTCGTCGCTCAGGTGGTCGACCATCTTGCGCAGGCGCGGGTCGGGGCCGAAGAAGTGCTCCCGGATGTAGGCGCCGGTTTCCACTGCGTACTTCTGGAACTCGCCGTCGACCGTGGTGTTCATCTTGTTGAGCAGCACCCCGTTGACGTCGCGGGCCAACAACTCGTCCCACTTCGAGCCCCACACGACCTTGACCACGTTCCAACCTGCGCCCCGGAAGACCGTCTCGAGCTCTTGGATGATCTTGCCGTTGCCGCGCACCGGGCCGTCGAGGCGCTGCAGGTTGCAGTTCACCACGAAGATCAGGTTGTCGAGCCCCTCGCGGGCGGCCAGCGACAGGGCGCCCAACGACTCGGGTTCGTCGGTCTCGCCGTCGCCGACGAAGCACCACACCTTCGACTTCGAGGTGTCGGCGATGCGGCGGTTGTGGAGGTAGCGGTTGAACCGGGCCTGGTAGATGGCGTTGATGGGGCCGAGGCCCATCGACACCGTGGGGAACTCCCAGAATTCCGGCATGAGCCGGGGGTGGGGGTACGACGACAGGCCCTTGCCGCCCAGCTCCATGCGGAAGTTGTCGAGCTGCTCCTCGGAGATGCGGCCTTCCAGGAAGGCCCGGGCGTAGATGCCGGGGGCAGCGTGGCCCTGGTAGTAGATCTGGTCGCCGGGGAGGCCGTCGTCCTTGCCCTTGAAGAAGTGGTTGAACCCGACCTCGTAGAGCGAGGCCGACGACGCGTAGGTGGCCAGGTGGCCGCCGATGCCTTCCGAGCGGGTGTTGGCCCGGGTGACCATCACCGCGGCGTTCCAACGGATGAAGGCGCGGATGCGGCGCTCGATGTGCTCGTCGCCCGGGAACCACGGCTCGTCCTCGGGGGGGATGGAGTTGATGTAGGGGGTGGAGACGGTGGCGGGGAAGCCGACTTGCTGCTCGCGCGCCCGTTCCAGCAGCTTCATGAGGATGAAGCGGGCCCGGCCCTTCCCTTGGGCGTCGACGATGGCGTCGAACGAGTCGACCCACTCGCGGGTGACCTCCGGGTCGATGTCGGGAAGCTGATGAGCAAAACCGTCAAAGATCACGTGCTCCATCCTCGCGCTCACGAGCGGCCAAGCTGAACGCCTTGTCCACCACCGTCTATACCGATGGCGCCTGCCTGGGGAACCCTGGCCCTGGCGGCTGGGCGTGGGCCGTCCCCGACGGGCCGTATGCCGCCGGTCCCGACCCGGCCACGACCAACCAGCGCATGGAGATCAAGGCGGCGCTGGAGGCCGTGCTGGCGCTCGACGGGCCCCTCGTAGTGGTCAGCGATTCCACCTACGTCGTGAACTGCTTCCGCGACCGGTGGTGGGAGGGATGGCTGAAGCGGGGGTGGCTCAACTCGCAGAAGAAGCCGGTCGCCAACCGCGACCTGTGGGAGCCGCTGATCGAGGCGGTGCAGGCCGACCCCACTCGGGTGCGGTTCCGGTGGGTGAAGGGGCACTCGGCTGACCGCTACAACGACCTGGTCGACCGCTTGGCGGTGGAAGCAGCCCGCACGCAGCAGCCTTCGGCGGGCTCCGGCACGCCCGCCGTGCTGCCCGCGCCCGACGCACCCGCCCGCGGGCCAGGCGTGCCCGAAGGCCACAAGCTCGTGGTGGGCGGCCAACGGGTCGACCTGGCCGACGATGCCCAACGTCGGCTGCACGAGATCGTGGCGGCCAAGGCCGCGCTGCACGCCGACCTGGTGGTGCTGACCGGCCTGCGCCACGGCGCCGAGATGGCGGGCGCCGAAGCCGCGGTGGCCGCGGGCGTGCCGTTCGTGGCCGTGCTGCCCTACCCCTCGCCTGAGAGCGTCTGGCCGTGGGCGTCGCAGGAGCGCTTCCGTTCGCTGCTGGCGTTGTCGGCCGATCGAGTCGTGCTCCAGGAGAAGTCGCCCACCACCAAGCAACAGGCGGGCGCCGCACTGTCGCGGCGCGACGCATGGCTGGCCCGGCATGCGAACGAGGCGGTGTTGGTGTGGGACGGCGACGACGACTTCACCGGCAAGCTGGTGCGGTCGTTCCGCGACCACCTCGGCGAAGAAGACGTGTGGGTGCTCAGCCCGGCAGGTGCTTGACCAACAGCCCGCACGTGCGGCCGTCGTCAGTCACGGCGCGCTCGGTGGGGCGGTAGCCGAGCCGTTCGTAGAGGGCGCGGGCCTGCGGGTTGGCGTCCTCCACGCCGAGCACCACCTGCGTGCACCCTTCGGCGGCCAGTAACTGTTCGGCCCAGGCGATGAGGCGGCTGCCGACCCCTCGCCCTTGGGCGTGCGGCTCGACCGCCAGCGAGCGCAGGTAGCCGGCGTCGGGGTAGCGGTCGAGCTCCACCGTCACCTGTCCCACCGGCACGCCTTCTTCTTCCACTGCGAGTGTCACCGTCGTGCCCATCGCCCCCGAGGTTAGGGTCGGGCACGTGCGAGTCGGCGTCGACACCGGAGGCACCTTCACCGACGTGGTGACGGAGGACGGCCACATCCGCAAGGTGCCGTCCACGCCGGCCGACCCGGCGGCGGCGGTGGCCGCAGGCATCGAAGGGTTGGCGGTCGACGTGCTGGCGCATGGCACCACCGTGGCCACCAACGCCTTGTTGGAACGGCGGGGCGCGGTGGTGGCGCTGGTGACCAACGAGGGCTTCGCCGACGTCATCGAGATCGGCCGTCAGGACCGACCCTCGCTCTACGACATCTGGGCCGACCGTCCGGCGCCGTTGGTGCCGCGATCGCTGCGGTTCGAGGTGGCGGGCCGCCTCGACGCTGCCGGCGCAGAACTGGTGGCGCTCGGTCCCGTCCCCGAGATCCCCGACGACGTCGACGTGGTGGCCGTGTGCCTGTTGCACGCCGACCTGAACCCCGACCACGAGCGGGCGGTGGCCGCTGCGCTCGATGCCGACGTGGTGTTGTCGTCGGACGTCTCCCCCGAGTTCCGTGAGTACGAGCGCACGGTGACGACGGTGGTCGACGCCTATTTGCGGCCCGCCTGCCGTTCGTACCTGTTGGGCCTGCGGTCGTTGGCTGCCGAGGTCTTGGTCATGACCTCGGCGGGGGGCTTGGTCGGCGTGGAACAGGCGGCAGGCCGTCCGGCGTCGTTGCTGTTGTCGGGCCCTGCGGGCGGCGTGCGAGCGGCGGCTGCGGCCGCGGGGGCGGCGGGCTTCCCCGACGCCGTGACCTTCGACATGGGCGGCACGTCGACCGACGTGTGCCTGGTGCTCGACGGCAAGCCCGCACCCGCAGCTCAGCGCTCGGTGGCCGGGTTCCCCATCCGCCTGCCGTCGCTCGACGTGCACACCATCGGGGCGGGCGGCGGCAGCATCGCCCGCATCGACGCCGGCGGCGCCTTGGCGGTGGGGCCGCAGAGCGCGGGCGCCGTCCCCGGTCCTGCGTGCTACGGCCGGGGCGGCGTCGAGGCCACCGTGACCGACGCCGACCTGGTGGCCGGGCGCATCCCCTCGCGGCATGCGTTCCCGGGCTTGGGCGCCCTCGACGTGGAGGCGGCGCGCGCGGCGTTGAGCGGCGCCGGGGTGACGGCCGAGGGAGTGATCTCGGTGGTCGACGCGGCCATGGTGCAGGCGGTACGCGTGGTGTCGGTCGAGCGCGGCGTCGACCCCCGTTCGCTGGCGCTGGTGGCCTTTGGTGGCGCCGGCCCACTGCATGCGTGCGCGGTGGCCGACGCGCTCGGCATGCCGGTGGTGATCGTGCCGCCGCGGGCCGGCGTGCTCTCGGCGGTCGGCATGGTGGGCGGTCCCCGGCAGGCCGACGTGGTGCGATCGTGGCCGGTGCCGGGCGATCACAGCGGGTTGCCGCAAGCCCGGTTCGACCTGGCCCGGGTGGCGGCGAGGCGGTTGATGGGCTTGCCCGACGACACGCCTGCCCGGGTGGCGCTGGCGGCGGGCACGGGCGTGGCCGGCGTGGTGCTGCCCGACGGCACCCATGTGGAGGTCGAGCTGGCCGTCGACTGCCGTTACGCGGGCCAGAGCCACGAGCTGACCGTGCCGACGGTGGGGGAGTTCGAGGACGAGCACCGCCGGCGCAACGGCTTCGTGCGGCAGGGTGCGGCAATCGAGGTGGTGGCGCTGCGGGCGTCGGCCCGGGTGGCGTCCCCCGTCGACATCGACAAGCTGGGGCCGCCCGAGGGCATGGCCAGGCGCGGCGCAGTGGGGCCGACGGTGCTGGCCGAGCCCGACTGCACCGTCTGGCTGCCCGAGGGATGGACGGCCGAGGTGGGAGGAGGTGGCTCGTGGATCCTGCGTCGCTCCAAGTCCTGATCTCGCAGTTGACCGGCGTGGCCGAGGAGATGGGCGCCGTGCTGCGCCGGGCCGCCTTCAGTCCCAACATCAAGGAGCGGGCCGACTGCTCCGCCGCGCTGTTCACCGCCGAGGGGGAACTGTTGGTGCAGGCCGAGCACATCCCCGTGCACCTCGGCTCCATGCCTGCCTCGGTGCGCGCCGCGCTCGATGCGGGCTACGACCTGCAACCGGGCGACCAGCTTGTGCTCAACGACCCGTTCGCGGGCGGTACTCACCTGAACGACATCACGTTGGTGGCGCCGTGCTTCGTGGACGGGCGGCTGGTCGGATGGGCGGCCAACCGCGCGCACCACGCCGACGTGGGCGGCATGGTGCCGGGATCGATCCCGCCCGATGCCACCGAGATCCAGCAGGAGGGCTTCCGCATTCCGCCGGTGTTGTGGAGCCCGACGGTGGCGGCGCTGTTGGAAGCCAACTCCCGCACGCCTGAGGAACGACGGGGCGACATCGCCGCGCAGGTGGGCGCCAACGTGGTGGGCGTGGCCCGCTTGGCCGAGTTCGCCGACGCGCCGCTTGACGAGGTGTGCGAGTACGGCGAGCGACGCATGCGGGCGGCGTTGGCCGCGTTCCCTGATGGGGAGTGGACGTTCGAAGACGTGCTCGACTCGCCGCCGGCGGTGATCCGCTTGCGGCTGGTCGTGTCGGGCGACGAGGTGATCTTCGACTTCACGGGCACCGACCCGCAGCAGCGGGGCAACGTCAACGCCGTCGAAGCGGTCACGGTGTCGTCGGTCGCCTTCGCCCTGCGATGCGTGACCGACCCGACCATCCCGGCCAACGGTGGCGCGCTGCGGCCGGTGCGAGTGGTGGCGCCCGAAGGAACGGTTGTGGCCGCCACGTTCCCCGTGGCGGTGGGCGCGGGCAACGTTGAGGTGAGCCAGCGGGTGGCCGACGTCTGCTTCGGTGCGCTGGCCCAAGCGGTGCCCGACCGGGTGCCTGCGGCGAGCCAGGGCACGATGAACAACCTGCTGATGGGCGGCGACGGTTGGGTGTACTACGAGACCATCGGCGGCGGGCAGGGAGCACGGCCCGGGCGCGACGGCCAGTCGGCCGTCCAGACGGGCATGACCAACACGCAGAACACGCCGATCGAGGCGCTGGAACGGGCGTTCCCGTTGCGGGTGCGCCGCTACCGGGTACGACCCGGCAGCGGCGGGGACGGGCAGCACCGAGGCGGCGACGGCATCGAGCGCGACGTGGAGGTGCTGGAGCCGACCACGGTCTCGCTGGTGACCGAGCGCCGCATCAGCGCGCCGTGGGGGTTGGCAGGCGGCGAGCCGGGCTCACCGGGCGAGAACCTGCTGCTGCCCGGCGGCGACGTAATGCATGCGCAGCGGCTGCCCGACAAGTGCACCGTTCGTCTCCAGGCGGGTGATGTCTTGCGAATGCTCACCCCCGGCGGTGGTGGTTTGGGAAGGAGTCCGTAACTATTTGAATATGCGTTCACCTTGTCGACAGGCAGTTCCGCAATGCCATGAGGGTGCTCTCAGTCCGGCAAGAATTCCAGACTCAATCCAGAGTTGGGTCCGCGGGGCATGCCGATCGCGGTGTCCTCGCCTGGATGAATCCTGAGGTCTTCAAGTACGGCTGCGGCACTGAGCACATCACCTTCCTCGACCTTCACGAGGGGATCGGAGCGAGGATTGTCGACAACCTTGCCTCGTCGAACTCGAACGGTGTTATCCCCCTCTTCCTGCGCTCGACGACAGATAGCCCTCATGTAGTAGCGGTTGAATTCGCCCTCACTGAGCGTCTCGGCTGCCGTCCGCGGGGTAGTCGACCGCCGCCCATTGCTCGCTGTGGTTGCCGGGGATCCAGAGATCTCCTGGTACTGGCTCAAGTTGTAGAGAGGACGCGAGCTGCTCGGGTTCCCATCCGATTGACCACCCTCGCCGGTGCACTTTGTCAACCTTCTATTGACTACCCACCGCTGGTCAACGTATAGTTGACGACTATGAAGGCCGAGCAACGAGACTTCGCCCACGTCGTCGACACGCTGCTGATGAACGTCCGAGACCTTCTCGACTCTCCGAACGCCCGCGACCGCGTGCGGGCCGTTCACCATCTGGCCGTGGGAGTGGACGGTCTCCAGCGCCTCGTCCTGCTCGAAGCCCAAGAGTCGGGCATGACGTGGGCGGAGATCGGCAGCCTCTACGGCGTCTCCCGGCAGGCGGCTCATCGGCGGTTCTCTGACGAGACCGTCGTTTCCCCCGATTTCTTCGACTGGCTCCTAGAAGAGTTGGGCGAGGAAGGCGAGGTCGTACCGGCGCTGGCCGAGGCGGCCAAGCGCAGTCGTCGGGCAACGGCTACGCGGTAGGTGCCTCGGTTCGAGCGGCTCACGCCTGAGCATCCGATCGAGTCCTTCTCGTCCGGCAACGCTGATCTCGACATCTGGCTGCGAGAGGCGGGCGTAACTGCTGACCGCGCCGGGACCACTCGCGTCTACGTCTGGCTCGATGACGACCAAGTCATCGGTTACTTCGGCATCCTCCCCCACGCCGTCCGTCGCGACGACCTCCCGTCCTCGGTCGGTCGTGGCGCGCCGGAGGTGATCCCCGGCTTCCTGCTCGCTCGCCTCGCGCTGTCGGAGCACCTGCACGGACGCGGCCACGGCGGTGACCTGCTCGTTGGCGCACTCGACACGACGCTCGCAGCTATCCGAAGAGGCGGTGGGAGGGTGATCGTCGTTGACGCGATAGACCAACGTGCCCACGACTTCTACGTGCATTTCGGCTTTCGTCCGACTCCGGCAAACCCCAGCCGCCTCGTGATGAAGGCCAGCACCGCAGCTGCCTCCCTCTCCGTCGACTGGCCGTGAGGCAGTGACCGTGGTTCCGGTGCAGTCGGTGAGCAAGTGGACCAACAGGCTTACGACTCCCAACCTAGGCACTGGATCGTGCCTATTCGTTGCCGGTGCTGCGGCGGGGGAGCGGAGGCGCCGGGTGGGTGGCGGGCGCGATCGATGTCGATGATCGTCGAAACCTGACCTCACAGAACAGGCCGCGCAAGAGTTCACTCGGTGTTCGCGGCACGCCGGCATTGCGGTCAGATCGCCCTTCTACGGTCGTCCCGTTCCTTCGAGCACGAGGTGGCCGATGACCCTTCTCGACGACCGGCACGAGCCCAACGACCTTTCCGACTTGGTGCACGCAGCAGTGAGCAGGCGCTCGCTGCTGACCGGCGGCGTCGCCGCTGCCGTCGGCGCCTTTCTCCTCCACGGCAACACAGCGGGTCCGCTCCGGGCGTTGGGGGCGGCACCGGCCGCGGCGGCCCACGCGCACCGGACCACGCGCTTCGGCTTCACCCCCATCGAGGCGTCCACTGCCGATGCCGTCGCCGTGCCGCCGGAGTACGAGTACCAGGTCCTCTACCGCTGGGGAGACCCCGTTCGAGGTGAGGGGCCGAAGTTCCGGTTCGACGCCTCGAACAGCGCCGACGAACAGGCCCAGCAGGCAGGCATGGGCCACGACGGGATGCACTTCTTCCCCCTGGCGCCCACGGCCCGAGGCCGTGAGCGGGGCCTGCTGGTGATGAACCACGAGTTTGCCGAGAGCTTCCTGCTCTTCGCCGACGGCGACTCGAGCTCGACCCCCGAGCGAGTCCGGAAGTCGCAGAACGCCCACGGCGTCTCCGTCGTCGAGGTCGAAAACGTCGACGGCCGATGGGAAGTGGTGGCGAGCGGCTTCAGTCGGCGCATCACCGCGAACACGCCGATGGCGCTCGCAGGCCCGGCCGCCCGCCATCCCCTGATGAGGACCAACGGCGACGCCGCGGGCACCCGCGTGCTCGGCACCGTCAACAACTGCGCCTCCGGCCAGACGCCGTGGGGCACGTACCTCACGTGCGAAGAGAACTTCAACGGCTACTTCGGGACTGCCACACCCGCAACCGTCACGACCGACATGGCCGCCTACGGCATCACGCCCGACGGCAACGGCCTCGGCTGGTGGCGCCAGGACCGCCGCTTCGACGTGGCCGCCGAGCCCAACGAGCCCAATCGGTTCGGCTGGATAGTGGAGATCGACCCCTTCCGCAAGAACGCCGTCCCGACCAAGCGGACCGCGCTCGGGCGCTTCAAGCACGAGAACGCCTTCGTGAGCGAGACGGCCGACGGGCGGGTGGTCGTCTACAGCGGCGACGACGAGCGCGGGCAGTTCGTCTACAAGTTCGTCGGTGCTCGTCCGTGGCGCGACGTGGTGGCGGAGGGCGAGAGCCCGCTCGACGACGGGACGCTCTACGTGGCCCGCTTCGACGACGACGCCACCGCAGGCGACGGGCGCGGGGTGGGCACGTGGCTGCCGCTGGTACACGGCAACGGTCCGCTGGTGGCACCCGCCTTCCCCGACCAGGCGAGCGTCCTCGTCCGCGCCCGTCAGGCAGCCGCCGCCCTGGGCGCCACCAGGATGGACCGGCCCGAGTGGATCACCGCCGACCCCTCGACCGGCGACGTCTACTGCACCATGACGAACAACAGCCGGCGGGGCACGACGGCGCAGCCGGTCGACGAGGCCAACCCCCGGCCCCGCAACCCGTGGGGCCACATCATCCGCTGGACAGAGACGGGCGGTGACCACGGCGCCACCACGTTTGCCTGGGACCTGTTCGTGCTGGCAGGTGACCCGGCCAACCCTGCGCACGGCACCACCGGCGACCTCGACGCCTTCGGTTCGCCCGACGGCTTGGGTTTCGACCGCTTCGGTCGGCTGTGGATCCAGACGGACGGGGCGCAGCCGGTGGCGTGCAACAACCAGATGCTCGTGGCCGACCCCGCCACCAAGGAGGTGCGCCGCTTCCTGGTCGGCCCCAAGGGGTGCGAGATCACCGGGCTCGCCTTCACGCCCGACAACCGCACGCTCTTCGTCAACGTCCAGCACCCTGGCGAAGCGGGCACGGCCACCGAGCCCAGGGCACAGAGCAACTGGCCCGACTTCCGGCCCGACGGGCGTCCTCGTGACGCCACCGTCGTCATCCGCCGTCGCGACGGCGGCGTCGTCGGGTCGTAGGTCGAAGCGATGCCGTCACTCGGAGGGCCTGAGCTGCTGATCGTGCTCCTCGTCGTGTTGCTGCTCTTCGGCGGCTCCCGGCTGCCGAAGCTGGCCCGCTCGCTCGGCCAGGCGCAACGTGAGTTCCGCCAGGGCACCGACGAGCCCACCTGAGTCGCCTGAGATTCGCCCGTCGTTCACTTCGTCGCTGCTCCCGCGTCAGGCTCGCTCCGTACCGTCGCAGCGATGGGCGAGGCGCAGCCGCACGTGACCTTGGAAGCCGCTCGCCGGCTCCTGCTCGCCGAGGTGGGGCGCATCGACGCCGTCCTCGACGAGCTGCGGGCGGGCCTTGCTCCAGCCGCCACCCTGGAGGAGGCGGTGGCCGAACTGCTGCGCCGGGAAGTGCGCACCTGGAGGCCCTCCGAAGTCGTCGACGCCCTGCGCCGCGACGGCCTGGACCTGCCTGCCCGTGCCCATCAGCGCGTTCGCAGCGTGTTGGCCCGCCTGGTCGTTACCGGTGACGCGGTGCGGGTCTCGAACGGCCACTACGAGGCCCCCCAAGAGTTCCCGGCCGGTTCACCACGCGTTCAGGGCTTGGCCTCTGGGGCGTCAGAGGGGCTTCCTACGGTCACCTCGACACCGAATATCCCAGGAGGGTGAGTCATTTGCGATACATCAAGCACCGTCGTTCGGCCGTCGTGCCGGCCGTGGCCGTGGCCCTGTTGCTGGTCACCGCGGCATGCGGCAGCGACACCGACGACGACGCCACCGGCGTCCCTGCGGCGTCCACCGGCGACACGGCCGGCCTGACTTCGCTCAAAGGCACGATCCGCATGGACGGCTCGTCGACGGTCGCACCGGTCATGAAGGTGGCGGCCGAGGACTTCCAGACGGCGACCAAGAACGGCGTGGCCGTCACCGTCGGCGTGTCCGGCACCGGCGGCGGCTTCGAGAAGTTCTGCCGGGGCGAGACCGACATCTCCAACGCGTCACGGAAGATCAAGGCAGGAACCGCCGACAAGCCCGGCGAGAAGGAAGCCTGCACCACGGGCGGCGTGCAGTACGCCGAGCTCCAGGTGGCCAACGACGCCCTGTCGGTGATCGTCAACCCCGACAACACCTGGGCCAAGTGCCTCACCGTCGACCACCTGAAGAAGGTGTGGCGTGCCGATGCCCCGGTCGGCAACTGGAAGGACGTCGACCCGTCGTTCCCCGACAAGCCCATCAAGCGCTTCGGGGCGGGCACCGACTCCGGCACGTTCGACTATTTCACCGAGGCGGTCAACGGCAAGAGCGGCGTCATCACCAAGGACTACAACCCGTCGGAGGACGACAACGTCACCATCACGGGCGTGTCGGGCGACGACGGTGCCGTCGGGTTCCTGGGCCTGTCGTACGCCCTCGAGAACAAGGGCAAGGTGACGGCCGTCCAGATCGACGGAGGCAAGGGCTGCGTCACCCCCGAGGCCAAGACCGTGCAGGACGGCACCTACGCCCCGCTCGGCCGGCCGCTGTTCGTCTACGTGTCCACCAAGGCGGCGATCCGTCCCGAGGTGAAGGCGTTCGTGAACTACTACTTCGACAACGTCGACACCATCACCAAGGAGGCGTTGTTCGTCGCCCTCACGGCCGAGCAGAAGCAGAAGGCCCTCGACGCCGCCAAGGCAGCCGGGATCTGATGCAGTGACCAGCGCCGCATCGACGGCGGCGACCGCAGCGGTGCCCGTGGTGACGCTTCGTCCCACGGGCGCCCTGCGTCGGCGGCAACGGTTCGAGCGGCTGGTGAAGGCCGTCCTGTTGGCGAGCGCCCTGGTGTCGGTGGCCACCACCGTCCTGATCGTCTTCTCGCTCCTGCAGCCGACGGTCGAGTTCTTCCAGGAGGTGTCGTTCGGCGAGTTTTTCGGCGGCACCGACTGGTCGCCGAACTTCGAACCTGCGTCCTTCGGCGTGTGGCCCATCATCGGGGGCACGCTGGTTGTCACCGGCATCGCCCTGCTGGTCGCCGTGCCGTGCGGGCTCGGCGCTGCCTTCTACCTCAGCGAGTACGCCCGCCCGCGAGCCCGCCGGGTGCTCAAGCCGGTACTGGAGCTCCTCGCCGGCATCCCCACCGTGGTGTTCGGCTTCTTCGCACTGACCTTCGTCAACCCCGAGCTGGTGGCCAAGCTGTGGCCGATCGGCGACGTCAGCACCTTCTCCGCCCTCGGCGCCGGCCTGGTCATGGGCGTGATGATCCTGCCGATCATGACGTCGCTGTCGGAGGACGCCATGTCGGCCGTGCCGCAGTCGCTGCGCCAGGCAGGCGTCGCCTTGGGCGCCACCCGCCGGGAGGTCTGCACCAAGGTGGTGTTCCCGGCCGCCCTGTCGGGGATCGTGGCCGCCACCGTGCTCGCCGTGTCGCGTGCCATCGGCGAGACGATGATCGCCCTCCTGGCCGCCGGGAACCGCCCGAACCTGTCGGCCAACCCGGGCGAGGACATGCAGACGATGACCGCCTTCATCGGCAGCACGGCGCTGGGCGACATCGCCACCCAGACCATCCAGTACAAGACGATCTTCGCGGTGGGCGCCCTCCTGTTCGCGGTCACCTTCGTCCTGAACATCGTCAGCATCCGCGTCGTGCGCCGCTTCCGACAGGCCTACGAGTGACCGCGCCCGTGGCCTCGCTGGCCAGCACCGTCGACGCCCGACGACGGCTGCGCGACATCGTGTTCCGCGGCCTGCTCTACGCGGCCCTGGGCATCGCCCTCGGCACCCTGTTGGTGCTGCTGGTCGACACCGTCAACCAGGGCAGGCCCAAGATCGGCATGGACCTCTACCGCAACTTCCCCTCGGCCCGCCCGGCCCGGGCGGGCATCCAGTCGGCCGTCTACGGCTCGCTGTGGGTCGTCGGCATCACTGCCCTGCTGTCGCTCCCGCTCGGGGTCGGTACTGCCGTCTACCTGGAGGAGTACGCCCGGCAGGGCCGTTGGTACAACCGCCTGATCGAGCTGAACATCCAGAACCTCGCGGCAGTGCCGTCGATCGTCTACGGCATCCTCGGGCTGGCCTTCATCGCACGGGGCCCGCTGGGATGGGGGCCCACCATTCGGACCGCGGCGCTGACCCTCACCCTCGTGGTGCTCCCCACCGTGATCATCTCGTCGCGCGAGGCGCTGCGGGCGGTGCCCCCGTCGTTGCGCCAGGGCGCGCTGGCCCTGGGCGCCACCCGGTGGCAGGCGATCTGGCGGCAGGTCCTCCCCGGCGCGGCGCCGGGGATCGCCACCGGCAGCATCCTGGCGGTCTCCCGGGCGCTGGGCGAGTCGGCCCCGTTGCTGTTGCTGGGCGGGCTCGCCTTCATCTCGTTCAACCCCCCGGCGGGCCTCGGCGCCCTCGACTCCGCGTACACGGTGCTGCCCATCCAGGTGTTCCAGTACGCCACCGACGCCCGCCAGGAGTTCCACATGATCGCGGCGGCCACGATCGTCGTTTTGCTGGCGATGCTCCTGTTCCTCAACGGGCTCGCCATCTTCATCCGCAACAAGTACCAACGGAAATGGTGATCGCCGTGGAAGGAGACAACCGCATGCAGGTTGCCGAGCACTCTCTGCCGGACATACGCCTGGTGACCAGCGGCGACGCCGGCCCGCAGTCCGACGACGACCACCCCGTTGTCATGGAGGCGACGGGGCTGCACGTCCACTACGGGCCGTTCCGAGCCGTGCGCGACGTCGACCTCGCCATCCGGCGCAGCGAGATCACCGCGCTCATCGGGCCGTCGGGGTGCGGCAAGTCGACGGTCCTGCGCTGCTTCAACCGCATGAACGACCTCATCGAGATCGCCCGGGTGGAAGGTCGCCTGACTTACCACGGCATCGACGTCTACGGCGCCGACGCCGACGCCGGTGAGGTCCGCCGCCGCATCGGCATGGTGTTCCAGAAGCCCAACCCGTTCCCCAAGTCGATCTACGAGAACGTGGCCTTCGGTCCCCGCGTGAACGGGCTGCGATCCAAGCAAGCGCTCGATGAGATCGTGGAGCGGTCGTTGCGCGGCGCGGCGTTGTGGGACGAGGTCAAGGACCGCCTCAAGGCCTCGGCCCTGGGCCTGTCCGGCGGCCAGCAGCAACGCCTTTGCATCGCCAGGGCCATCGCCATCGAGCCCGAGGTGCTGCTCATGGACGAGCCGTGCTCCGCCCTCGACCCCGTCGCCACCGCGCACATCGAGGACCTCATGCACGACATCAAGGCGCAGTACACCATCGTCATCGTCACCCACAACATGCAGCAGGCGGCCCGGGTCAGCGACCGCACGGCCTTCTTCACCACCGAGGTCAGCGAGCAGGGGGACCGGCGCACCGGCGTGCTCGTGGAGTTCGGCCGGACCGAGCGCATCTTCTCCAAGCCCGACGACGAGCGCACCGAGCGCTACATCACCGGCCGCTTCGGCTGAGGCCCTGCCTCACGGGGTCGAGGACCGTTCGAGAACGTAGCCGAGCCCTCGGACGGTGCGAATGGTCGTCGACGACCGGCCCGCCAGCGCGTCGCGGAGGCGCTTCATCTGCACCTCGAGCGTGTTGGAGTCGACCATCGAGTCCGGGCCCCACACCCGGGAGACAAGGGTCCGGCGGGGCAGCACCTGGCCCGCGTTGACCAGGAGCAGCTCGAGGATGCGGAACTGCTTCAGCGGCAGGTCCACCACCTCTCCGGCGACCACGACACGATGCCGCTCGCGGTCGAGCACCACGTCGCCGGCCGAGATCGTCTCGTGGTCCTCGTCCGCCACCTCGGGTTGGCACCGACGGAGCAGCGCCCGCACCCGGGCCACCAACTCACGGACCCGTTCGGGGCGGCTCAGGGCGTCGTCGGCGATGCCGAGCAGGTCCACCACCGCAACGTCGTCGGCGCACAGGGCCACAACGGCGGCGCCCGAGACCCGGCGCACCTCGCGGAGCGCCGCGGAAGGCTCGTGGAGCCCGGCGATGTCGATCACCGCCACCACCGGCGAGAGCCGCCGCATCTCGGCGACGAGGTCGTCATCGGGGGCAATCGTGGCGGTCACGACGGCGTGGCGGTGCAGTTCCGTGATCAGTCGCTCGCACAACTCCGCGGCGCCGACGACGACGACGTCCACCCTTGCCATGCTGCGGACCGTACGGTCCGCGGTTGAACGTCGGGGTGCGGCAAGGCGACGCTTGGGCGAACAGTGGTGGCGATCACCGAAAGTTCGGCTTCGGTTCAACCGCTGGTCGCCGGTAGGCCTTTTTCGAGCCGTACGGTTCCGTCGATGGCACAGGTCGGCACACGGGTGCTGGTGGTCGAGGACGAGGAGTCGTTCGTGGAGGCGCTCACACTCGGGCTCAAGCGCGAAGGCTTCGATGTGGTCGTCGCCCGCGACGGCGTGCAGGCGCTCACGCTGTTCGATGCGGCGCGACCCGACCTCGTCTTGCTCGACCTCATGCTCCCGGGCGTCTCGGGGATCGACGTGTGCCGCGAGATCCGGACCCGGTCGAACGTCCCCGTCGTCATGGTGACCGCCAAGGACACCGAGCTCGACACCGTGGTGGGGCTTGAAGTTGGCGCCGACGACTACGTGACGAAGCCGTACCGCATGCGCGAGCTGGTGGCCCGCATGCGCGCCGTGCTCCGGCGCACCCCGGTGGGGCCCGCGGTCGACAGCGACATCGAGGTGCTGGAGGCCGACGGCATCCGACTCGACCTGGGGCGTCACGAGCTGACCGTGCACGGCATCGTCACGCCGCTTCCCCGGAAGGAGTTCGAAGTCCTCGAACTGTTGCTGCTGCATGCCGGAAGGGTCATGACCCGGGAGAGCCTTCTCGACCGGGTCTGGGGCGCCGACTACGTGGGGGACACCAAGACGCTCGACGTCCACATCAAGCGCATCCGGGCCAAGATCGAGGACGACCCGGCGCACCCGACGAGGATCACCACGATCCGAGGGGTGGGCTATCGGTTCGAGGACGACCACGCCGGCGGGCGCGGAGCGATGCGGTGAGCGGGACCCGCAGGGCGTTCCACGAGGAGCTGGCCGAGGTGCAGGGCGATGTCGTCCGCCTCGGCGCCATGGCCACCGAAGCGGTGCAGGCGGGCACGGACGCCCTCCTGGACGCCGACCTGTCGGCGGTCGAGCGCGTGGTCCTCAACGACGGCCACCTCGACGCTCTGACGCATGGCATCGAGGCCAGGTGCTACCAGTTGCTGGCCCGTCAGCAACCGATGGCCGTGGACATGCGCACGCTCGTCACCGTGCTCCGTGTCATCCACGAGCTCGAGCGCGCCGGCGACCTCATGGTCAACGTGGCCAAGACTGCCCGACGCCTGTTCCCGGCCACGCTCGATCCCAAGGTCCGGGGAATCGTCCATCGCATGCGCGAGCAGGCCGCCTGCCAGCTCTACCTGGCAGTGTCCGCCTTCGCCGACCGCGATCCCCGCCAGGCCGCCGTGCTGGCCGAGATGGACGACGACATGGACGAGCTGCAGAAAGAGCTGTTCCGTGTCATCTTCGGCTCGCAGGTCGACGACGACGCCGCCGTGCAGCGGGCTGTGCAGATCGCCTTGGTCGGTCGCTACTTCGAGCGCATCGCCGACCACGCCGTCAACACGGGCGAGCGCGTCGCCTACATGGTCACCGGCTCGTTCCGCGACGTGGAGAATCCCGGATCTCTGAACGCCCGGTGAACGGGAGGGTGACACTCCCAGGTTTTCCGCCTCCTGGGGACGAGCGACCCGAACGCAGGCTTTGCCGTCCTTTCCTCCGTCGGACGGACTTCGTACGCCGAGCGGTCAGCACGGCCGGGGAACGTGAGGGCATGTTCATGGTGACGTGCATCGCCTGCGTGCTGCTGGTCGTGGCTGTCGGCTTGGCCACCGTCGACGCAGGATGACCGCGGCGGCGAACTGGATAGCGAACATTTGGTCAGGTCCAGGTCGATGCGGGCTCAAATCAGTGCTCGGCCAAGGACTCGTCCGGCCAGGCCAAATCGGCGAGGTGTCCTGGCTTGAGACGTGGGCTCCGGTGCAGTCGTTCGCCGGGTGAGACATTGTTTGCGCCCTGGTAGTGCGAGCAAGGCACAGCCGGCCGATGGCGCGAGGGCGCTTGTCTCACGTTGTCATTTCACGGTACATTCACCCCGGGGAGAACCGGAAGGGAACGCCGAACGTGACGATGCCGACGGGGGAGCGGGGCCGAGGGCTCCTCCCGTGAGCCTCCGCGTCGAGGACGACCATGGAGTGCGTCGTCTGGTGCTCGACCGTCCCGACAGCCTCAACGCCTTCGATTCGGCGCTCTACGAGGCGGTCACCGAGGCCTTCGTGGAGGCGGCATCCGAGCCCGCGATCGCCGTTGTGGTGCTTACCGGCTCCGGGCGCGCCTTCTCGTCGGGAGCCGACATCGGTGAGCTCACCGGGGCAGTTGCGCCTGACGTCGTAGCCGACTCGTTCAGTCGCTTCGTCGATGCGCTCACCGACTTCCCGAAGCCGCTGCTGTGTGCTGTGAACGGCCTCGCTGTCGGCGTCGGAGCCACCTTGCTGGCACATGCCGACCTTGTCTTCATGTCGGCCACGGCGCGGTTGTGCTGCCCGTTTACTTCGCTTGGGTTGGTGCCGGAAGCGGGCAGCTCCTTTCTCTATCCCTGGCTAGTCGGTCCGCAAGAGGCGGCGTGGGCGATGCTCAGCGGGGAGTGGCTCGACGCCGCCGACTGCCTCCGCATCGGGCTGGCATGGAAGGTCGTCGACCCCGAGGATCTTGACGAGGTCGTGGGCGCCCACGCGCGACGGCTGGCGAGTCAACCGGTTGAAGCGCTGGTGGCCACCAAACGACTGCTGCGCGCATCGGTGGCGGACTTGGCGCGGGCCGCCACGGCACGAGAGACCACGGCACTTCGACCGTTGTTGAACAAGCTGCACGAGACAAGGAGCTGCGTGTGAAGCGGGTTGGAGTCGTCGGGTGTGGCCTCATGGGCGCCGGCATCGCGGAGGTTGCGGCACGGGCCGGCCTCGACGTGGTCGTTCGCGAGGTGGACGCGGCCGGGTGCGAAGCAGGAGAGCGTCGCATCGCGGCCTCGCTGGCTCGTGCTGTTGCGTCCGGGAAGCTGGACCCGGCCGACGAGAAGGCAGCCCTCGCCAACATCCGCTTCACCACCCAGTACTCGGAGATGGCCGACCGCCAGGTCGTGGTCGAAGCCGTGGTCGAGGAGGAACGGGCCAAGGCCGAGGTGTTCGCCTCCCTCGACGAGGCCGTCAAGGACCCGGAGGCGGTGTTGGCGACGAACACGTCGTCGATTCCCGTGATGAAACTGGCGATGGCGACGAAGCGCCCTGAGGCTGTCATCGGCATCCACTTCTTCAACCCGGTTCCGGTGCTCCCCCTCGTGGAGCTCGTGCCGTCATTGCTCACGAGCGACACCACTGTCGAGCGAGCCGAGCTGCTGGCGGTGGACCTGCTCGGCAAGCGCGTGATCCGTTCGCAGGATCGCGCCGGGTTCGTCGTCAACGCCCTGCTCGTCCCGTACCTGCTGTCCGCCATTCGCATGCTCGAATCCGGCTTCGCCAGCGCCGCCGACATCGATGCAGGCATGGTCCTGGGGTGTGCGCACCCGATGGGCCCGCTCGCGCTCACGGACCTCATCGGCCTCGATACGACGACGGCGGTGGCGAACTCGCTCTTCGAGGAGTTCAAGGAGCCGCTCTTCGCACCGCCGCCACTGCTGTCTCGCATGGTGGATGCGGGCTTGCTCGGACGAAAGACCGGGCGCGGGTTCTACGAGTACGAGCGGTGACGGACTACGCGCCACCCCTTCGCGACATCGAGGCGGTGCTCGACGGCGTCGGTGCTGACGAGGTGCTCGCCCCCGCTTCACTCGACCGGGGCACCGTGTCGGAGTTGCTGGCCGAGTTCGGCCGCGTTGCCGCCAAGGTGATCGCGCCGATCGATGCCGTGGGCGACCGAGTCGGCAGCCGCCTCGATCCGACCACGGGCGCGGTGACCACGCCGCCAGGGTTCGCCGAGGCCTATCGCGCAGTCGTCCACGGCGGGTGGAACGCACCGGCAGCGGAGGTCGAGCACGGCGGCGGAGGGCTCCCGGCCGTCGTCGCCATGGCCGTTCAGGAGATGTTGACGTCGGCGAGCATGGCCCTGTCCTTGTGCCCCATGCTCACCCAGGGTGCGGTCGAGTTGCTGGCAGCGTCCGGCGACGAACGACAACGGCGGCTGTTCCTACCCCGCCTTGTCACCGGCGAGTGGACGGGCACGATGAACCTCACGGAGCCTGATGCCGGCTCCGACGTCGGCGCCGTGCGCGCCCGTGCCGAGCAGGATGCCGACGGGCGTTGGCGCGTCAGCGGCACAAAGGTCTTCATCACCTGGGGCGAGCACGACCTGGCCGAGAACATCGTGCACCTGGTGCTGGCGCGCACGCCCGGAGCGCCCCCCGGGACCAAGGGGTTGTCGCTGTTCCTCGTCCCCAAGTTCGACGTTGCCCCCGACGGGTCGCTCGGCGCGCGCAACAGCGTGCGCTGCCTGAAACTCGAGGAGAAGCTGGGCATCCACGCCAGCCCGACGTGCGTCCTCGAGTTCACCGACGCCGTCGGTGAACTCGTCGGTGATGTGTGCGACGGCATGCGCGGGATGTTCGTGATGATGAACGCCGCTCGTCGGGCCGTCGGCGTCGAAGGCCTGGCTGTGGCCGAGCGGGCTCTGCAGCAGAGCGAGGCCTATGCGGCCGAACGGCGACAGGGCCGGGCGCCGGGTGCACCGCCAGGGTCGTCGTCGCCCATTGCCCAGCACCCCGATGTCGCCCGCATGCTGCTCACCATGCGCTCTTCCGTGGCCGGCATGCGCCACCTGCTGTACTTCACGGCCAAGGCTGCCGACGATGCCCGATACGCCGGCGAGGTAACGGCTCGCGAGCGCGCCCTTGCGCGACTCGACCTCCTCACGCCGGTCGCCAAGGCCTGGGCCACCGATACCGGCGTGGCGATGGCATCGCTCGCCATCCAGGTGCACGGCGGGCTCGGGTACATCGAAGAGAGCGGCGTTCCGCAGCGGCTCCGCGACAGCCGTATCGCCCCGATCTACGAAGGGACGAACGGCATCCAAGCCGTCGACTTGGTCACCCGCAAGGTGCGCCGCGACAAGGGTGCCACCTTGGCGCTGGTGGTCGATGAAGCGTGGCGGGACGTCGCCACCGCCCCCGCCGAGCTCCGTCTTGCCGCCGATCTGGTCAGCGAAGCACTCCGTACCCTCGAGCGAGCAACCGACTGGATCGTCGCCCGCTCGCACGACGAGGTGGACGAGGTGTTGGCGGGCGCGACCGCCTACCTGGAGTTGTGCGGCATCGTCCTGTCGGGCTGGCTCCTCCTCCGGTCGGCGCACACGCCTGAGGCGGTCCGGATGTGCACGTTCTACGCCACGGAGGTTGTCGCCCGGGCAGTCGGCCTGCTCGTGCCGATCACCGCAGGGGCGGTTCGACTGCAGCCAGTCGGCGGCTAAACCACGCCTCCGTTCGTTTCTCCCACGCGTCGACCATCGCCGAGGGGAAGGCCATGAAGCCGTGCGGCATGTCGGGGGCGACAAAGAGGTCGACCTCGCATCCCGCCGCGGCCAGGCGCGTCGCCATCAGCAGGGTGTCGTCGAGCAGGTGGTCGGCGGAACCGACGCTCAGGAGCGCGGGAGGAAGTTCGCGCAGGTCGGCGTACACCGGCGAAATCGTCGGATGGCGCCGCTCCTCGTCGGTGCAGCCGGGAAGAAAGGCGTCCGCGTAGAAAGCGATCTCTTCGGGATCGAGCAGGTCGATGGCGTCGCCGGAACGGGCGCCTCGCGCCGACGGCGACCGGCCCCAGTCGAACAGGCCGAACACGAGGTTGGCGCCGAGCACACGGTCGACCGCATCGAGCTCGTCGCGGATCGCCATGAGGACGACCGCCGCCATGTAGGCACCCGCCGACTCGCCCCCGACGAGCAACGCATCGGTACCCCACTCGGAATCGCAGTGGTCGAGCAGCCAGGCGGCGACACTGACACCGTCGTCGGGGCCGGCCGGCCACGGGTGCTCGGGCGCCAAGCGGTAGTCGACCGACACCACCACGAGGCCGTGCGTCTGCGCCAGTGTGCGATTGGCCACGTCGCTCATTCGGGCGCCGCCGGAAACCATGCCCCCGCCGTGGAAGTGCACGTACACCGCCTTCGCCGGCCCGTCAGGGGTGGCGATGCGACAAGGGACACCCTCGATCTCGCGGTCGGCCACGCCTGGCGTGTCGTCGGGCATGAAGGCCGCCATGCGGGCGCGCTGCTCCGCCACCCGAGCCTCGGGCGACAGGCCGGGAGGGATCGGGGGGGCGGCGCCGAGTGCGCCGCGGAGCATGGCACCCACCGCCACCCGCGCCTCGTCGCGTACCGCCTCCAGCTCGTCGGGCCACAGCCGAAGAGTCATGTGCGGGACTCCCACAAGGCGACCTCGTCCGCAGCCGGGTCGAGCACCACCTCGGTTGTCTCTCCGAAGTCCATCACGGGGCGCTTGTCGGGTTCGTACACCGGCCACGACGGCAGCGCCGAGTGGTTCGGATCTCCCGTGGCCGCGAACGCCACCCACGCCCCGTGCATCTCGTCCGCCAGCCGCTGCGGTGGGTTGGGACCGGCCAACATGACGGCGCGCGGCTGGTCCAGGTTGCCCCACGTGAAGGGGAGGTCGAGGGCGTGGGCGGCGCCGATACGACCTTCGAAGGCTCGGGAGGGCCAGGAAAGCCGGTAGGCGAAGACGCGAGCGTGGTCGGCCTGGGCGTTCGCCAGCCGCACCGCGGGCACGTGGAACATGCGGTCGCTCTCGACCGCGGCCATGAGCTCCGCAGGCCCTGCATCCGGTCGGTTCCGACGGTAGAGGTCCAAGGCCTCGTCGGCCCGGTCGCCGAAGGCCAGTTGGTACGTCGGCGCGACCACGTCGAGGCCCATCTCGGCCAAGGCCACCAGCATCGGCTCCAACGCGTAGAAGAGCTGGAACTCGTCTTTGGTGTGGCCGACCACGATGTCGACGCCGGCTGCCGCTCCGTCGGTGATGGCCGTCATCGAGCGCCGGGGGATGAAGTCGCGTCCGACGAGGGGCTGGAAGGGCAGGCGGCTGAGGACGATCTCGGGGCCCCACCGCTCCACGTCGTTCTCCGTGACGATCTCCTCCGCCAGTGCAGCCTGCACCTCCAGCACCCGCTCGCTCGTCAACGATTGGAGGCCGTCGATGTCGCCGACCTCGACGCCTGCACGGCCGCAAAACGCCACGGCCACGCGTTCGGCGTACTCGGCGGGGATGCCATGGCCGGCCGCCCCACTTTGGAGGATGGCCCGGCGAAACAGGCCGCGTGTGGACGGGGCACCGAGCAGAAGGCCGATGCTCATGCCGCCTGCGGACTGTCCGGCGATCGTCACGTTGCCGGGGTCACCGCCGAAGGCGGCGATGTTCTCCTGCACCCATCGGAGGGCGGCCACTTGGTCGAGCAGGCCCCAGTTCCCGGCGCCTTCGCCTTCGGTGAAAAGGAACCCGGCTGCACCGACGCGGTAGTTGAACGTGACGCAGACGACGCCGTCGCGGGCGAACGTGGCGCCGTCGTACCACGGTTCGCTCCCGGCACCGATGGTGAACGCGCCGCCGTGCACCCAGACGAGGACCGGGAGCCCCGCTCTTCCGGCGTCTGGCGTCCACACGTTGAGGTTCAGGGCGTCGTCGCCCGCGCCCACCGTCGGGCAGAACAGCTCCCCCAGCACGCCCTCGAGCTTCGTCTGCGGGACGACCGCCCCGAAGGCCGAAGCATCGCGGACGCCGTCCCACTGCTCGGGCGGCGCCGGGGGGCGGAAGCGCGACGTGCCGACAGGCGGTGCCGCGTAGGGGATGCCGCGGAAAGCCACGACATCGCCTTCCCTTACGCCGCGGACACGCCCTGACGTCGTGGTGAGCACAACATCCATCAGTACGTGCCTCCCAGCTTCCGGTGGTCCCACGAGGTGATGTTCTCGACGTCGATCACCACGGCCACCCGCTTCGCCGCCGCGTATTCCAGCTGCGGGAGCACGGATTCGTCGTAGGGGGCGGTGTAGCGCTCGTACACGCTCCGCCCCACAGCGAGGACCGTGTCGCGGTCGTCGACGACGCGGGCGGCACCGGACAGCTCGACGCCACGAAGCTCGTCGTACTGTTCCCCGTCCTCGACCAGGCACGTGATGCGGGGGTCGCGCTGCAGGTTGGCGATCTTCTGCGACCGACCGTACGTCCAGAACGCGGGCTTGTCGTCGACGAAGCCGTACCACATGGCCACGAGGTGGATGCGGCCGTCGCCCCGCATGGTCGCCACGTTCATCACGTGGCGTTCGGAGAGGAACGAGTCGATCTCCTCGTCCGACATGCGCACTGCGTCGCGGCGGCTCACGGGTTCACCACCAGGCGGCCGACCACCGCTCGCTCCGAGAACGAGCGAAGGGCCTTGGCGATCTCGTCGAGCGGGTACGGCGTCGGCGGCGGAGGGCGCAGGGCGCCCGAGGCGACGAGCGAGATCAGCTCGAGCATGAGGGCACGGTCGCCGTCGGGGTCGCCGCGCATGAAGTCGCCCCAATCGACGCCGATGACCGACCGGTTGCGGAGCAGCACGCGGTTGGCGGGCAGGGACGGGATGTCGCCGGAAGCAAAGCCGACGACGTGGTAGCGGCCGAACGGGCGCAGGACGCGCAGCGCTGTCGATGCCAGCGTGCCGCCGACGGGATCGACCACGATGTCGACGCCGTCGCCCCCGTCGCCCCGGAGTCCCGCCACGGCGTCGGCGTCGCGGCTGTCGAGGAGCTCGACGGCACCTGCGTGGCGCGCCGCGGCGAGCTTCTCCTCGCTCGACGCGGCGGCGACGACCTCTGCGCCCTGGTAGCGGGCGACGTCGATCATGGCCAGCCCGACGCTGCCGCCCGCTCCGAGCACCAGCACGCGCTCGCCCGGCTCGACGGTGTCGCGTCGCATCAGTCCGTACAGCGCCGTGCAGTAGCTCTCGACCATGGAGGCGGCCACGTCGAAGTCGATTTCGTCGGGAAGGGGCAGGAGCTGGGACGCCTCCGCCACAGCGGCCGTCGACCATGCGCCCTGGACGCGGCCGAGCACGCGCCGCCCCACCAGTTCCGGCCCGACGCCCTCGCCGACTGCGGCGACGACGCCGGCGGCGATGGTCCCGGGATGGAACGGCAGCGGCGGCTTCACCTGGTACAGCCCCTGTACGAAGAGTGATTCCACGAAGCTGATCCCGGCGGCGCGAACGGCAACGACAGCCTGGCCGGGCCGGGGATCGGGTTCCTCGCGCTCGACAATCTCAAGCTCGTCGACGGGGCCGAGCCTCCGGCAGATGACAGTCCTCACCTGATCTCCTCTGCTTGCTGTGCGACGCAGCGTCCACCCTTTGTCTTACGTTGTCAATAGTTCTGACCCAAACAGAAAACCTGGTGAAGAGTCCATTGACACGGGTGGTGGCCGGCCATACGCTAAGCACAGAAAGACAACGTTGTCAGAGCAACACACGGCTGGGGGAGCGGGCATTCGGCCCGACGGTCGGTCTCGGTGTGCGGGACGCCCGGGAGTTGCAGACGACGACCACCGACCTCCAGACACAGGACCGACGATGGCGAGATCTCCCCGGACGCAGCTGGTTGCACCCCCAGTCGTGGGCGCGCCACCGCAGTGAGCGCCGGCCTCTTGTACGCGATCCGGGCGCAGCGGGAACCGCTGGCCTTCGCGGGGGTCACCCTCCTCACGCTGTTCCTCGGCGGGGCCGTCCTGGTCGACGACTTCAGCGTGCCCCTCGCCGTTGTGGTGCTGGGCGTGATCGTCGGGCTCACGTACGGGCTGCTCGCCGTCGGGCTCGTCCTTGTCCACCGCACGAGCGGCGTCCTCAACTTCGCTCACGCCGAGGTCGGCACCCTCGCCGCCTCGTTTTTCGGAATCTGGGTGGTCGGCGGGAACCTCGGCGGGTTGGGCATTCCGTACTGGTTGATGTTCCCCGTGGCCATGGCCGTGGGGGCGGCGGCGAACATGAGCGTCGAGGTCATTGCCGTGCGCCGGCTCCGCAAGGTGCCTCGGGTGATGAGCTTGGTCATGACCCTCGGCGCGGCCGAGTTCTTCCTGCTGGTGTCGAGCGCGGTGAACACGAAGATCCGCAACGGAGCGCTCTACCCGCGCCCGCCGTGGTTTCCGGCCTTCACCGTGGGCACGCTCCGGGTGACGCCCGAGTACACGGCAATGCTCGTGCTCACGCCTCTTGTCGTCGTTGCGCTGGCGTTGTTCCTGAGCCGCACCCGCTTCGGGGTCGCCCTTCGCGCCTCTGCCGAGAACCGCGATGCGGCACTGCTGGACGCCATCCCCGCCAACCGGATGTCGTCGGTGGCGTGGGGCCTCGCCGGTGCGGCCTCCGCCTTGGTGGCAGTGCTCCAGTTCCCCGAAAAGGGCTTCATGATCGGAGGAGCCTCCCTCGGCCCGGCCCTGCTCGTTCGTGCGCTCCTCCCGGCGATCGTGGCCCGCCTGCGAAGCCTGCCGGTGGCGTTGGCCTTCGGCGTGGTCGTCGGCATCATCGACCAAGTCGGGCGGTTCAACACGGACGGAAGCGGTCCCACCGAGGTCATCCTCTTCGTCATCCTCCTGGTCGTGCTCGTCCTGCAGAGCCGCGACAGCGGCCGAGCTCGCCGCGCTGAGGACTGGGCGACGGCCCGGCCGTGGCCCGCGCTCCCGGCGGCGTGGCGTCGGATTCCTGCGGTCCGCGCGGTGACGCCCGCGTCGATGGGCCTGGCGACGGCGCTCTTTCTTGCTGTGGCCCTCAGCTCGAACCAGGCGGCCTTCGCCTTCACCCTCGTCGTGGCATTCACCATCGTGGGCCTGTCGATCTACGTGATCACCGGCATGGGCGGGGAGCTTTCGCTCGGGCAGTTCGCGGTGGCCGCCGTGGGGGCCGTGGTCTCGGTGCACTTTGTGAACGAGGTCTTCCGCAGCTTTCCTGTGGGCTTCCTGGTGGGCGGCCTTGCGGGCTCATTGGTGTGCGTGCTGATCGGTATCCCGGCCCTGCGCATCCGCGGGCTCATGCTCGGCGTGACCACCCTGAGCTTTGCCGTCGCCATCCAGGCATGGGTGATGCCTCAGCCTTGGGCGGTCGGGCTCGGGCTGGACCCGGCGCAGCTCGTCTTCATCGACGAACGGGTGCCGACGGCGCGCGGGTACTTCGTGTTCACGCTCCCGTTCCTGGCCGGGGCGCTGTGGCTCGTGCGGAACCTCAACCGCGGCGGCTACGCCCGGGCGCTCCGCGGCCTGCGCGACAACGAGGACGGGGCACGCGCCTTTGCCGTGCCGTCCACCCGTCGAAAGCTGGAGGCCTTCGCGTTCGCCGGGTTCCTGGCCGGGCTCGGTGGCGCGGTCTACGCCCATGCCCTGCCGCGCCTCAACCCGGACACCTTCGCCGCTTCGCGGAGCATCACCGCGGTCGCCATCGCCCTCATCGGGGGACTGGCGATCATGGTCGGCCCGCTGCTGGGGGCGCTGTACCTCACCGCATTGCCTGCGCTGGTGGACCTCGACGCCGTGGGCCTCGCGGTGTCGACGTTCGGCTGGATGATCCTGCTCCTGTACTTCCCGGGAGGATTGGCACAAGCGGTAAAGCCGCTGCGCGACCGCCTCCTCGGACGGCTGGCCGGACCGGTCCCGCTGGAAGCACCGGCACCGGAGACCGATGCCGTCACGCAGATCAGTTCCGCGGCCGCCGGCATCCCGGCACGCGCGCAGGTCGCCCCCCGCGCGGTTGCGACCGACATCGTCCCGCTGCTGGAGACCAAAGCCCTGTCGAAATCGTTCGGCGGCATCCATGCCGTCGACCAAGTGTCGATCACCGTCCGCGCCGGACAGACGGTCGGGATCATCGGCGCCAACGGGGCAGGGAAGACGACGCTTTTCGAGCTCATCGGGGGGTTCACGCCCGCCGACGCTGGGACTGTGCTGTTCGGCGGCGTCGACGTCACGAAGGCGGCCCCGGAGCAACGGGCCGCGCTCGGGCTCGTTCGCTCCTTCCAAGACGCTCGGCTGTTCCCCACCCTCACGGTGAGGGAGACCCTCCGCCTGGCCTGCGAGCGGATTGCCCCGACGGGGCTGCTGTCGACGCTGACCTCCTGGCCTTCTGCCGTCGAGGCGGAGGAACGCAAGGCGCTCCGTGCCGACGAGCTCATCGACACGATGGGCCTCGGCGCCTACGCGGACAAGGCCGTTGGCGAGCTGTCCACCGGCACCCGTCGAATCGCTGACCTGGCCTCCATCATCGCCCTCCGCCCCCGACTTGTGTTGCTCGACGAGCCGTCCTCCGGTGTCGCGCAGCGGGAGACGGAGGCGCTCGGGGGGCTGCTGAGCCGCCTCAAGTCGATGCTCGACACCACGTTCGTGGTGATCGAGCACGACATGCCGTTGTTGCTCGGCATCAGCGACGAGATCGTCGCCATGGAGACCGGTCGTGTGATCGCCGCCGGTGAGCCGCAGGCTGTCATCCAGGATCCCGCCGTCGTCGCCAGCTACCTCGGCACCGACCGCCGCGCCGTGGAGCGATCGGGCGCCGTCCTCGAGGAGAGGCCCTCGGCGTCCAACGGTGGGCCTACGCCACGGCCGAAGCGCACGCGAGTGGCTGCTGTCCCGAGGAGTGAGACGTGATCGAACGACAACGCCGACGGCTGGGGTTCACCGCCGCTTTCCTCGCCAGCGTCGGCGCCCTCGCGCTGCCGTGGAGCGCATCTGGCGCCAGCCCCGTCACCGTTGCGTGGTGGCATCGGGCTGTCGTCGACACCGGCCTCCCCGTGCCGTTGGTGACAGTCCCGCCCGAATCGCGGAGGCCGACGCTGGCCGTCCCCGAGGGGGGCTTGTACGTGGAGAACGATGCAACGGGCGCTCGCGCCATGTCGGCTTTGCGGTTCGAAGCCGCTTCCGGCGCCGCCACCCTGACGCTCCCTGTCGCCGACTCGGTCGCTCCGCCCCAGTCCCGCGTCGTGGCCTGTCCGTTGCGCAGCGGGTGGGATTCCGGTGCCAACGCATCGTGGACCACGCGCCCGGCTGTCGCCTGCGAAAAGCCCGTCGACGGCACGGTAAGCACGGACCAAGTCGTCTTTGCCATACCCGACATCGGAGCGTTCGCCACGCTCGAAGGCGACGCAGTGGAGATCGCCGTGTTGCCGGTGGAAGGCGACACCGCCGTGTTCGCTATCGCCTTCGAGCGTCCTGACGAGCAGGCATTGGTCGCGGGCACGCCGACGACGACGTCGACGTCGACTACCACGACCCTGCTGTTCCCCGGTCCGACGGTGGTCGGCGGCGACGGCGACCTGTCGGCGACCCTCGGGCCGACTGGTGCCGCTGACGGCGCTGCGCCGTCGGGGCCGAGCGGGACCCCCCTGGCGCCGACGTCGTATCGATCGGCGGGGCCGCGGCGCATCGTCGGCATCGGGACGGACGGCGTGGGCCGGGCGGTCGTTGCGGCTGGTATCGGCACCGCGGCACTCGGTGCCTGGTTGCTGTCCGGAGGCGTGCCCCGCCTCCGGCGACGGATCTACGAAGAGGAGGCAACGCCATGAGGACAAAGCAGCGTGCTCTTTCATTGGTCGTGGCGCTGCTGAGCCTGGCCACGCTCATCGGCGTCACGTCGGCGATCCGCAACGACGAGTTGTCGGGCGTTGCCGCGGGAGGCATCGGCGACGGCGGGGAGCTCGGTTTCGGAGGCGACGGCGCGGTGGGGCCCGACGGGATCGGCGAACCCGGCGCCCCCGGGGTGGACGGAAGCGGTCCTGGGGCGGTGGGCCCAGGCGCGAGGACCGGGGGCACCAGCACGAACGGCCCCGGCGGGACACAGCGTGGCGGCCCCCAGGGACCCGGTGGCGCCACATCGGAGACCGGCCCGATCCGCGTGGCTTACACGTACGTGAACCTCGCGGGCCTCGGCGCCTCCGTCGGCGGCGTGGACCCGACCACAGACTCGACAAAGATGGACCGGGAGTTCAAGGCGCTCTTCGACGACCTCAACGCCAAGGGCGGCATCGGGGGACGCCGCATCGAGTACCGAGGGTTCGAGTTCAGCTTCGCCGAGTTCATGAGCGAGGACAGCCAGGTCCGCCGCTGCAGCCAGATCGCTCAGGACTTCAAGGCCCACTACGTGCTCGACACCTACGTGTACGGGCCGGGCGGGCAGGAGTGCTTCGCCCGCAACCGGGTGCCGATCATCACCTTGTCTTCGACGTTGGCGGAGGAGACGCTCCTCAAGGCGCGGCCGTACGTGACGACCACGTTCCCGACGATCGACAGCCAGTTCAGGGCGCTGGCGCCCAAGCTCAAGGAGGTCGGGTACCTCGCAGGGGCGAAGGTCGGGGTCTTCCTCGACCAGACGCCTCGGGTGGACGGGCCCTACCGCAACATCCTCGAACCCTCGCTGCGGGCTGCGGGCACGCCGGTTGCCGCGGTGGCACGCGCCGGAATAAACGACCAGGACGGCATTAGGAACGCGGAATCGACGTTCGCCTCGGCCGGCGTCACCCATGTGATCTTCATCGGCAACTACCTCCAGTTCGCCTCGTTCACACAGCAGGCGCAGACGCAGGAGTCGACCTATCGCTACGCGGTGAACGACTACTACACCCTGGCAGCGACGGCCACGACAGGTCAGACGATGCACGACACCCAGCTCAAGGGCATGGTGGCGGTGTCGGTGTGCAACGACCCCGACGGTTGCATCGTCGAGGACAACACGAGGAACCCGGCCAACCGGTCGCCGTACACGGACCGCAACCGCCTGGCACCCGGCCTTCGGCGGTGCCTCGACACGATGACCCGGCTCCGGGGAGCGGACTACTACAACCCCAACAACCAGAGCACCGGCACGAAGACCGCCTGCGAGCACTTCTTCCTGTGGACCGACGCAATCGCGGCGGGGGGCGGCGCCGACCTGGCCAGGTTCGCGGCGGGCGTACGTTCCCTCCGAGCCTGGCAGGCCCCACGCGTGTTCGGCACCGACTTCGCCGACGGGCGCCACACGGGCGCCAGCCACTACGCCGTCGGCAAGTTCGACACACTCTGCCGGTGCATGGTGCGGGCCACGCCGTGGACCAGGCCGGCATGAGCCGGGTTCGGTGGAGCGCAGCGCTGCTGGCGTGCGCGTGGTTGACGGCCTGTTCGACGTCGAACCTCGACTTCGTCGCCGACAACCGGGTCAAGTTCTTAGAGCCGGCGCACGAAGCGGCGGTGACGCTGCCTGTCGAGATCTCGTGGGAGGCCGAGGACTTCGACGGGATGTTCGGCGTCTTCGTCGACCGCGCGCCGATTCGCCCGGGTCAGGACCTGCGATCGCTCGTTCCCCACGACGACGAGCTTTGTCGACGCCGGCCCGACTGCCCCGATGCAGCGTGGCTGGCCACCAAGCGCGTGTACGTCACCGAGAGCACGAGCGTCCGCATCGAGGAACTGGCCGACCGTCGCGCCGGCAATCGACAGGCCGACCGTCACGAGGTCGTCATCGTGCTACTTGATCACGAGGGACGTCGGGTGGGCGAGGCGGCGTTTGTGCGTGAGTTCACCGTGGAGCGTGAAGACTGATGGGAACCCGGCAGACAACTCGGGAGACCGACGACGCCGTCGAGGCGGTGGAGTCGGCACGGGCCGAGCTGCAGGTCAAAGGACGGGCGGCCGTCGGCGTCACCGGCGACAGCGAGGCACCGCCGCTGCGACGAGCGCTCGCCGAGTCGGGCGTGGGCTGGTACCCGATGGTCTCGCTCGGCCTCTTGCTCACGGTCGACCAGTTCCAGAGTAATTCGGTGGTCGTGCTGGGCCCGGAGATCACCGCGTCGCTCGGCATGCCCCGCAGCGCTCTCGCCGGCATCGTGCTCGTCAAGACGCTCGTGCTGACCCTGGCCACGCTGCCCGTCGCCTCGCTTGTGCAGCGCCACCCGCGAAGGGCTGCCATCTGCATCGTGACCGCTTTTGCCTGGAGCGTGATGACGCTCGGCACCGGCTTCGTCGTCACCCTCTGGGGACTGTTCCTCGTCATGGTCCTCGACGGAGCCAGTTCGGCGTCCGTCCAGGCGGTGCACGAGCCGTTGCTCCTCGACAGCTATCCGCCACCCATCCGTGTGCGGGTAATGGCCTTCTACCGCGGGGCTCAGGCGGCAGGCCAGGTCGCGGCCCCCCTCCTCATCGGGCTGTGCACGGCGATCCTGGGCTGGACGTGGCGCGGGGTGTTCGTCGCCCAAGGCGTTGTCTGCATCCTCGTGGCCTTGTTCGCGACGCGGCTGCGCGACCCGGGCTTCGGCCGGTTCGACACGGAGCGGGTGCGCGACGTGGTGCGGGGCAAAGGGGCGGCGCGCGCCGAGGTCGACGACTCCCAGGTGAAGCTCGGCTTCTTCGAGATCGCCCAGCGTGTGCTGCTCATCCCGACGGTGCGCAAGATCCTGGTGGCCAACGCCGTGCTCGGCATGCTCATCGTGCCGTTCGTCACCTACCTGGCGTTCTTCCTCCAGGAGGAGTGGGGGATGGGCCCCGGCAGCCGGTCGGTCTTCTCCGCGGCCACGTCGCTCTGTGGCGTGGTGGCGCTGGCCGCCTTCGGCAAGCGCGACGAGATGCTGTTCCGTCAGGATCCCGGGCGACTGGTGCGACTGGCGGGAACCCTCCTGGGCATCGGCATCACCACCCTTGCGGTAGCGATCTTCACGCCCGTCTTCGCCGTGATGGTCGTGCTGTTCGCAGTTGCGCTGGCCATGACCTCGGTCATCCTGCCGATCCTGCACATGGCGATGTTCTCCGTCGTGCCCGCCCACATGCGACCGCACCTCGCCGCACTGGCGGGCATTGCGCTGGCGGGTGTCGGCGGCACGATGGGCATCTTGTTGCTCAGCGGCGTCGACCGCCGGTACGGCTCGGCGGGCGCGATCCTCTCGCTGGCCGTGCCCGGCATCGCGGCGGGCCTGGTGCTGCACCGGGCGGCGCGCACCGTCAACGACGACCTCGACCGGATGGTCGGCGAGATCATCGAAGAGGAGGAGATCCGCGCCCTGGTGCAGTCGGGGACCACGTTGCCGATGCTCGCCTGCCGGCACATCGACTTTGCCTATGACCAAGTACAGGTGCTGTTCGACGTCTCGTTCACGGTCGACGAGGGCGAGATGGTGGCGCTGCTCGGCACCAACGGCGCGGGGAAGTCGACCTTGCTCCGTGTCATCTCCGGGCTGGGCCTCCCGAGTCGCGGCTCGGTGCGTTACCTCGGCGCCGACATCACCTTCCTCGACCCGCAGCGCCGCGTCTCGCTCGGCCTGAAGCAGATCGCGGGGGGACGGGCGACGTTCCCCGGCCTCACCGTGGTGGAGAACCTCCGGGCCGCGGGCTACTCGCTCGGTCGCGACCGCAAAGCAATCGACGCGGGAATCGACGTGGTGTTCGAGGCGTTCCCCCGCCTGGCCGAACGGCGCAACCAACCGGCGGCGCAGATGTCGGGCGGCGAGAACCAGATGATCGCGTTGGGGAAAGCGTTCATGGTGCGGCCCCGTCTGCTCCTGATCGACGAGTTGTCGCTGGGCCTGGCCCCCAAGGTCGTGGGCGAGCTGCTGGAGATGGTTCGGCAGATCAACGCCCAGGGCACGGCGATCGTGCTCGTGGAGCAGAGCGTGAACATCGCGCTGTCGCTCGTCGACCACGCCTACTTCATGGAGAAGGGCTCGGTTCGCTTCGACGGCGACGCCAAGGAGCTGTTGGGTCGCGACGACCTGCTCCGTTCGGTGTTCCTCCAAGGCGCCTCCGCAGGCCTGCCGAGCTGAACAGCAATTGACGGTGGAAAGGCAGTCGACACACGAGCCGGTGTCCGTCGGGCTCGTCGGCGCGGGACCGTGGGCGACGATGGTGCACGCACCCACCCTGGCCGCGGGACCGCACACCCGGCTGGCTGCGGTGTGGGCGCGTCGGCCCGAGGCGGGCGAGGCGCTGGCCACGCAGCACGGTGCGGTGGCGGCTCGTTCGCTGGACGAGCTGTTCGGCCTCTGCGAAGCGGTGGTCATCGCCGTGGCCCCCGAGGCGCAACCCGACATCGCCGTGCAGGCCGCCCGCCGGGGCAAGCACCTCTTGGTCGAAAAGCCTCTTGCCACGTCCGTCGACGACGCCCGACGGGTGGTGGACGCCGTGGGTGAAGCCGGCGTCCAGTCGCTGGTCGCGCTGACGTGGCGGTACGCAGCGGGGGTGCGCGCCTTTCTCGAACAAGCCCGCCTCTTCGACGCCGCGGGCGGACGAGCGTGGTTGCTGTCGGGTGCGCTGCTCGACGGCCCGTTCGCGGCATCGCCGTGGCGCCAGGCCAAGGGGGCGCTGCTCGACGTGGGCCCTCATGCCCTCGACCTGATCGACGTCGCCCTCGGCCCGGTTGTCGACGTGGCCGCTCGGGCATCGGCCGGTGGCTGGGTCGGCCTGACGCTCGGCCATGAGGGCGGTGCCGTCTCGCAGGTGTCGTTGTCTTCGAGCACCGGGATCGACGGCGCTGCTGCGGGGGTGGCCCTCTACGGTCGTGAAGGCGAGTTGGAGGTCGACCTCGTCAAGGCCGCCGGTCCCGACACCTTCCCCCGGATGGCTGCCGAGCTGCACGATGCGGTACGCACCGGCAAGCCCCACCCGTGTGGCGTGCTGCGGGGCCTCCACCTGCAGGAACTGATCGCCAAGGCCGAGGCACAGCTCTCGTAGGCGGGGGCGCTTACGGCGTGCGGTGGTGGGTCAGCGACTGCCGGCTCCTACTGCGGCGGTAAGCCCGCGGCCACGCGGGACGAGCTCGGTCGGCAGCGCGATGCGGCGAGGAGGACCCCCGCGGTTGCCGTCGATGCGGTCGAACAGCAACTCGGCGGCGCGACCTGCCATGTCGCTCGGCTGGTGGGTGATCACGGTGAAGGGGACGGGAAGCATGTCGGCGAGTTCGAAGTCGTCGAACCCGACGAGCCCCGCCTCCACGCCACGCGACCAGAGAGCATGCACAACGCCCACCGTCATGCGGTTGTTCGACGTGAAGAACGCCGTAGGCGGGTCGGGCAGGTCGAGCAATTCGTAGGTGGCAGCTTCGGCGGCCTCGGGGTCGTGCGGTCCGAGGCGCATCAGGCCCTCGTCTACGGGGAGCCCCGCGGCCTCGAGGGCGCGACGGTAGCCGGCGAGGCGCTCGCGGGCGGTGTAGATGGCGGGCCGGTCGCCCACCATGGCGATGCGCCGGTGCCCCTCGGCGATGAGGTGGGCGACGCCCTGTTCGGCGCCCTTGCGGTTCTCGATCACGACGGTGTCGGCTTTGATGCCGACCGGCGGGCGGTCGAGGAAGACGATGGGCGTGCCCATGGCGATCTCGGCCTCGAGGTAACGATGGCTGCCCGGGGCAGGGACGACGAGCAGCCCGTCGACCCGGCGTTGGAACAGCGACGCCACCAGTTCCTGCTCTCGTTCGGGTGACTCGTCGCTGCTTCCGATCACGACCATGAAGTGCCGGGGCCCCGCCACCGTCTCCACCGCTCGGGCGATGGCGGAGTAGAAGGGGTTGGCGATGTCGCCGATCACCAGGCCGATGCTGGCCGAGGTCTGGCCTGAGCGCAGGCCACGGGCGATGTCGTTGCGCCGGAAGCCCAACGCGGCGATCGCCTCGTTGACGCGCGCCATGGTGCCGGCGCTCACACCCTGCTCGCCGTTGATCACGCGCGACACGGTCTTGAGGCTCACTCCCGCGGCCCGTGCGACATCAGGCATCGTCGGTCGCCGGTTCAAAGATCCTCCTGCGTGCATGTGGCCCCCCACGCGCAAGACGGTAGTGCCCACGTCGCGAAAGTCATAGGACGCAGGGGGATGACAACGTTGTCTACCTGTCGCTACGATCATGGCATGAAGCAATTCCGGCTCAACAGGCTCGTCAACCCCGTGTCCGGTCGGTGCCTCGATGTCGCCGTCGACCACGGTTTCTTCGGGGAGCCGTCGTTCCTGACCGGCATCGAGGACATGGGGGCGGCGGTGCGCACGCTGGTCGACGCCGCGCCCGACGCCATCCAACTCACGCCGGGGCAGGCGCCTCTCTTGCAGGGCCTGCCAGGGAAGGACAAGCCCGCGCTCGTGCTGCGCACGGATGTCGCCAACGTCTACGGGAGCCCGCTCGACGACCACCTCTTCTCGCTCGTGTACCCCGACGCGGTGGAGATCGCCGTCCGACTCGACGCCGTCTGCGTCGTCGTGAACCTGTTCCAGCTGCCCGGCCGCCCCGACGTGCGCCAAGCGTGCATCGAGAACATCATGCACCTGCGTGCCGAGTGCGATCGCTACGCCATGCCACTGATGATCGAGCCCCTCGTCATGCAGGACAACAGCAAGGCGGGCGGCTACATGGTCGACGGAGACACCACCAAGGTGGTGGCGCTGGTGCGCCAGGCGCGCGAGCTCGGTGCGGACCTCGTGAAAGCCGACCCGACCGACGATGTCGAGGACTACCACCGGGTGGTCGAGGCGGCGGGCGTGCCCGTGCTCGTCCGTGGTGGCGGGAAGGTGGACGACGCCACCCTGCTGCGACGCACGGAAGCAGTGCTGGCCCAAGGCGCGGCGGGCATCGTCTACGGGCGCAACATCATCCAGCACCCCCGCCCGGCTTCGATCACCCGTGCCCTCATGGCCGTCCTCCACGAGAACGTCTCAGCCGACAAGGCGCTCGAGTTGTTGGAGGACGTGCGGTGACGCAGGTGGTCAACATCGGCATCGTCGGGGGTGGGTTGATGGGAAAGGAGCTGGCGGCCGCCATCGGCCGTTGGGACGCCCTGGAGGACCACCCGGTGAGGCCGCGGCTGACGCACGTCTGCGACACCAACCCCGCCGCACTCGACTGGTTCGACAAGGTCGACAGCGTCGTGGTGAAGACGACCGACTACCGCGACCTGTTGAAGGACGACGGGGTCGACGTTCTCTACATCGCCGTCCCTCATCACCTGCACGAGGAGATCTACGTCGAGGCAATCACCGCAGGCAAGGACGTGCTGGGTGAAAAGCCGTTCGGCATCGACCTGGATGCCGCTGCCCGAATCGTCGCCGTTGCCGAGGCGAACCCCGACGTCTTCGTGCGCTGCTCCAGTGAGATGCCGTTCTTCCCTGCCGCCCAGAAGGCGTTCGACCTCGTCCGCTCGGGCGCCCTCGGCCGCATCGTCGACGCGGGCTGCGGCTTCCTCCATTCGAGTGACTACGACCTCGACAAGCCGATCAACTGGAAGCGCCAGGCGCAGCACTGCGGGGAGATCGGCGTCATGGGCGATCTGGGCATGCACACGCTTCACCTGCCGCTGCGGCTGGGGTGGTTGCCCGAACACGTCTACGGCGTGCTCCAGCACCTCGTCGACGAGCGGCCCCGCTCCAAGGGCGCCGTCGAACGGGTGCCGTGTGACACCTTCGAGAACGCCACCCTCGTGTGCACCGTCGACGACGAGGCTCACGGCCGGTTCCCGTTGACGCTCGAACAGAAGCGCATCGCACCGGGGGAGAAGAACTCGTTCTACTTCAGGGTGCGAGGACTGGACGGGTGCGTGGAGTTCTCCACGCGGTATCCCAAGACGCTTTGGCGGCTGAAGGTCGACGAGGGTGAGCAGGTGTGGCAACAAGTCGAGATGGGCAGCCAGTCCGCCTTCCCGACGGTGACCGGTGGCATCTTCGAGTTCGGGTTCTCCGATGCGATCCTCCAGATGTGGGCTGCCTTCCTCGCCGAACGGGCCGGGCAGCTGGGCGACCGCTTCGGGTGCGTGACGCCGGCAGAAGCGCTCGACAGCCACCGGGTCTTCGCGGCGGCACTGCGCTCCCACGAGACGCACGCCGCGTGTCCTCCGCTCGACAGCCCCGCCCGCTGACAACGTTGTCTTATGGTGGTACGGTGACGGTTCTATGAACGTCATCAGCCTCGATGGTCGCTGGAAGCTGACGTGGAGCGACGGCCCGCGCACCATGGGCCACGCGGTGGGTGACGAGGTCGACGAACACGGTTTTCTGGAGGCGTCCGTCCCCGGCGAGATCCATCGTGATCTCGAACGCGCGGGCCTCTTGGAGCCGCCCGAGCTGGGGTTGAACGCGCTGGCGGGCCGGTGGGTGGAAGAGTGCCGCTTCTTCTACCGGCGAACCTTCGAGCTCGACCCCGGCTCGGTCGCGTCCGAACGGGCCTGGCTCGTGTTCGACCGCCTCGACCTGCACGCCACGGTGTACGTGAACGGCGAGCCGGTCGGGACACATGCGAACGCGTTTCGGCGTTGCCGGATCGACGTAGCTGGCCGTTTACGTCCCGGCCGCAACGTGGTAGCTGTCGACATCCACAGTGGCCTGCTCGCCGTCGGCGACCTGCCGTCCGAGCCGTACGTCATCGTTCCGAGCACGGACGCGAGGCTCTCGAAGCGCCACTGGCTGCGAAAGCCGCAGTACCAGTTCGGGTGGGACTGGTCGACCCGGTTGGTGAACGTCGGGATCAGCGGGTCCGTCCGCCTCGAACTCGCCGCCGGCGACGACGAGGTACGCGTCGACGACGTGGCCGTGGTGGCGCACCTCGGAGAAGACCTGCGATCGGGTGTCGTGCGGGTCAGTGCGCACGTCGAGGGCCTTGTCGCCGACCCGGTGAGCGCCACGCTCTCGGTGCGCGTCGCCGAGCTCGGGGTGTCGGAGACGGTACCGGTCACGGTGGGGGCGGGCCTGTCGCGCCACACGGCCGAGGTGCAGGTCGAAGCCCCGGAACTGTGGTGGCCGCGCGGCCACGGCGCGCAGCGCTTGTACGACGTCGACATCGAGGTCGTCGTCCACGGCCAGGTCGTGGCGACCGAGCGGCGCCGCGTCGGGTTCCGTCGCGCCGTCGTGGCCCAGGACCCCCACCCCGAGGGCGGGCGGTACTTCCGCATCGAGGTGAACGGAAGGCCGGTGTTCGCCAAGGGCGGCAACTGGGTGCCACCGGACCTCGTGCCGTCGCTCGTCGACAACGCCCGCTACGACGCCTTGATCGACCGCGCCGTGGAGGCCAACTTCAACTTCCTGCGCGTGTGGGGCGGCGGCGACTACGAGCGCGACCACTTCTACGACCGCTGCGACCGCGAGGGCATCCTCGTGTGGCAGGAGATGACGTTCGCCTGCTCGTGGTATCCCGGCGACGACGAGGGGTTCGTCGCGGAGTGCGTAGCCGAGGCGACGGAGCAGGTCCGTCGGTTGGCGTCGCACCCGAGCTTGGTGGTGTGGTGCGGCAACAACGAGGTCGAGTGGACGACGTGGATGCTCACCGAGGCCCGGCTGGACGAGGCGCCCGACCATCGGCTCTACCACGAGGTGCTCGCCGGCATCGTCGCCGACGAGGACGGCACCCGCTTCTACGTGCCGTCGTCTCCGTTCTCACCCGACGGCGAGCCCCCCTTTTCCGACACGAGTGGCGACCAGCACCCATGGTCGGTGGGCTTCGCCAACCCCGACTTCCGCGACTACCGCTCGATGGTGTGCCGTTTCCCCGACGAAGGCGGCGTCCTGGGCCCGCCGTCGCTGCCCACGCTGGAATCGGCGCTGCCCGAAGCCCAGCGGTACGTGGGTTCTCCTGCATGGGTTGCCCACGACAACTCCATCGCCCTGTTGACAGAGATGCCCGGCTTCGACGCCGACGTGCCTCGCCGTTCACCGCGGCATCCGCTGGCCGACGACTTCCTCTTCTTCTGGACGGGCCTCGATCCGCGCGAACTGTCGCTATCGGAGTTCGTCTACCGCGCCGGACTTCTGCAAGGCGAAGCGCTGCGCGAGTACTGCGAGCGTTTCCGGTCCCGGATGTTCGAGTCGGCGGCCTCGGTGCTCTGGGGGTTCAACGACGCGTGGCCTACCACGCGGGGCTGGGCGATCGTCGACTACTACCTCCGTCGGACGCCGGCCTTCCATGCCGTCCGCCGGGCGCTCCAACCCGTGCATGTTGTCGTCGCGGCCACCGACGGCGATGTCGTCGTGCACGGAGTCAACGACACCACCGACCCCGTCGAAGGCACGCTGCGCTACGGCGTGTTCGGGCTCAAAGGCGGGTACCCGGTCGACCTGGGCGACGAGGTGACGTTGGAGCCCAACAGCGCGACCGTCCTGGGCCGCTTCCCCCGTTCCGAATGGACCGACCCCACCGGGAGCCTCGCCTTCGCCGTGCTCGAGCGCGACGGCGAGCTCGTGGCTCGCAACCGGTTGGTGCTCCCGGTCTTCCACGAGCTCGCCTGGGCATCGTCCGACCTGACCGTGACGTGTGCCGACGGCCAAGCGGTCTTCGAGAGCGAGACGTTCGTGTGGGGTGTCTGCCTCGACCTCGACGGCGAAGTGCCGCTCGCCGACAACTTCTTCGACGTGTACCCGGGCATCCCCCACGCCATCGCCTGGGACGCCGCGACTCCGCCGAAGGTGCTCCACATCGGAAACCTCTGAACGAAGGGGAATGCAGTTGACCACGAACCTCAAGTTCGACGGCGGCGTGCTGGCCGGCGACGTGTTCACGCCCACCGAAGAGTTGTTGGAGCACGCTGCGCGCGCGGCGACCGGCCTCGCCGGCCTGGGCGTCGGCCCCGGTGACGCCGTGGCGCTGCTCATGCGCAACGACCTGCCGTTCGTCGAGGCGTCGTTCGCGGCCGCGCAACTGGGGGCCGCCCCGGTTCCGGTCAACTGGCATGGCACGGCTGACGAGGTCGGCTACATCCTGGCCGACAGCAAGGCCAAGGTCCTCGTGGTCCATGCCGACCTCCTCGCCCCTCTGCGGACTGCCGTGCCCGAGGGCGTGGCCGTGATCGGTGTACCAACGCCGGCCGCGGTCGCCAAGCGCTACGACATCGCCGCGCTGTGCGAACTGCCCGCCGACGTGCCGTCGTGGAGCGACTGGTTGCAAGGGTTCGACCCGTGGGACAGGGAACTCGAGGGTGCGCCGCTCTCGATGATCTACACCTCGGGCACGACCGGCCGTCCCAAGGGTGTACGCCGCCTGCCCGAGGGCCTCGACCCCGAGTTGCAAGCCGTGTACCACGAAGAGCTCAAGCGCTTCCTCGGCTTGGAGCCGGGCATGCGCACCGTGGTCACCGGACCGATGTACCACACGGCACCGAACAACCACGCCCTGATCGCTGCCCAGCTTGGCGGCTTCGTCGTGCTGCAACCGCGGTTCGACGCCGAGGAGCTGCTCGAGCTCGTCGAGCTTCACCGCATCAGCCACTTGCACATGGTGCCCACGATGTTCGTGCGGTTGCTGAAGCTCGACGACGCCGTGCGCGCCCGCTACGACGTGTCGTCGATCCGCCACGTCGTACACGCCGCGGCGCCGTGTCCGCCTGACGTCAAGTGGGCGATGATCGAGTGGTGGGGGCCTGTCGTCCACGAGTATTACGGCGGGACCGAGACCGGCGCCATCGTCGGCTGCACGAGTGAGGAGTGGCTCGCCCATCCGGGCACCGTGGGCCAACCGCTGGCCACCGCGTCCGTGCGCATCTTCGACGAGCACGGCAACGAGCAGCCGCCGAACGTGCCCGGCGAGGTCTACGTCCGCGCCGCCGGGTACCCGGATTTCACCTATCAGGGCAAGCCCGATGCGCGGTCGGAGGTCGAGCGCCAAGGACTCGTCACCGTGGGCGACATCGGCTACCTCGACGAGGACGGCTTCCTCTACCTCTGCGACCGCAAGCGCGACATGGTCATCTCGGGCGGCGTGAACATCTATCCCATCGAGATAGAGGCTTGTCTGCTGAAGCTCGAAGGTGTGCGCGACTGCGCCGTGTTCGGCATCCCCGACGAGGAGTTCGGTGAGTCGCTGGCTGCCGCCGTCGAATGCGAAGCGGGTTGCGAGCTCACGGTCGACGCCGTCAAGGCTCACGTGCGCGAGCACCTCGCCGGGTTCAAGGTCCCGAGGCTCGTCACCTTCCACGACGAGCTCCCGCGGGAGGACTCCGGAAAGATCTTCAAGCGCAAGCTGCGGGCCCCGTACTGGGAAGCCGCAGGACGGGCCATCTGAGCAAAGGGGCATGAGCGACTCACCCCTTCGCATCGGCCTCCTCGGAGCCGCCCGCGTCGCCGTCGATGCCGTACTGGCGCCCGCCCGGGAGCTGGCCTCCGTCGAGGTGGCCGGCGTAGCGGCGCGCGACCGCAAACGGGCCGAGGCGTTCGCGTCGGAACACGGCGTTGCGCGCGTCTACGCCGATTACGACGCGCTGCTCGCCGACGCCGAGATCGACGTCGTGTACGTCCCCCTTCCTACCAGCCTGCATCTCGAGTGGGCGCTGGCGGCCGTCGAAGCGGGCAAGCACGTGCTCTGTGAGAAACCACTCACGGCCAACGCGGACGAGGCGGAACGGCTGGTGGCCGCCGCAGATGCGGCGGGCCGGACGGTTGTCGAGGCCTACCACTGGCGCTACCACCCGCTCGCCGCCCGCCTTCTGGAGTTGCTCGGAAGCGGGCGAATCAGCGATGTCGTCTCGGTCGAAGGCGTGTTCACGGTGCCGAAGCCCGACGGGGTCGGCATGCAGCACGACCTCGCGCTCGGTGGTGGCGCCATGCTCAACCTCGGCTGCTACGCGGTGCACTGGGCGCGGACCGTCGTAGGCGCCGAGCCACGAGTTGCCGCCGCCTCGGCGGAGGTGGGCCGTCCCGGCATCGACGTGGCCATGACGGCTGAACTGGCATTCCCCGGCGGCATCGTGGGTCGCGTTCAGACGTCGATGGCTCCCGATGCTGCCTTTGGCGCCCTGCTCGTCGTCGAGGGCACCGGAGGGCGCATCCGGGTCGACAACCCGCTCGTGCCGCACCTCGGGCACGCCCTCACCGTGTGGGACGAAGCCGGAGAGGTGCGGGAGACGGTGGAGGGACGCTCCACCTACTGGCACCAACTGGCCACGGTCGCCGAGGGGTTGCGGAGCGGCGCTCCGATGCCCACGGGCGGCGCCGATTCGGTGGCGACGATGCGAGTGCTCGACGACATCTACCGGGCGGCAGGCCTGGACGCCAGAGGTGGTTGAGCCGGAGGAACGGGTGACCGCGGCCACGTGCGAGGCGTTGCGCCACGCAAGCGCCATGATCGTGAGCACGGGTCCATGAGCAGGGTCAGCGAAACCGACATCGACAGATCGCCGCCACACGATGACGAGTGAGCTCGACGGCGAGCGCGCCTATCTGGCGCGGGCGTACGAGCGGCTCGATGTCCTGCGCGCCGCGGCACGCGAGAAGGCAGCGGAGTCGGGCACTGGTGGCACCGCGCAAGCACTCTACGAACGGGACGTGGCGGCGTACCGCAGCGCGGCTCGCATGGCCTCGCTCTGGTTCGGCGACCTGCCACTCTGCTTCGGGCGCATCGACACCGAAGGCGGCGATCGTCACTACATCGGCCGCGTCGCAATCGACGACGAGCACCGCGAACCCCTGGTCGTCGACTGGCGGGCACCGGTGGCCGAGGCCTTCTACCGGGCCACGGGAGTGGCACCCATGGGGCTCGTACGTCGCAGGCACTTCCACTGCCGGGGGCGACGCCTCGTCGCCATCGACGACGAGCTGCTCGGCGACGCGAGCACCGATGTCGAGGTCGTCGGCGAAGGAGCGCTGCTCGCCGCCCTCGGTCGTACGCGCACCGGCCGGATGGGCGACATCGTGGCCACCATCCAGGCGGAGCAGGACGCCGCCGTCCGTGCAGGCCTGCCGGGCATCCTGGTGGTGCAAGGGGCGCCCGGTACCGGCAAGACCGCAGTGGCACTTCACCGCGCCGCCTACCTGCTCTACACGCATCGGGAGCGCCTCGAACGGACCGGCGTGCTCGTGGTCGGGCCCAACCCGCTGTTCTTGCGTTACGTCGAAGGGGTGCTCCCCTCCTTGGGCGAAGACACCGTCACCATGGCGACGATCGCCGACCTCGTTCTGGGCATCGAGGTTGTCGGGCACGACACCCCGTCGGCGGCGCGGGTGAAGGGGGACGCCCGCATGGCGGAGGTCGTCCGGCGGGCGGTGTCCCAGCGCCAACGGCGCCTGCGCCAGGATGCCAGAGTCGGCTTCGGCGTCTATTCGATGGTCGTGACCGTAGAGGCGTCCAAGCGCATCGTCGCTGCTGCTCGGAAGCGGCCGGGCACGCACAACGCCCGCCGTCCGTTCGTCGAGCGCGTGCTGCTGCGCCACCTCTACGACTTGTATGTCGCTGCGTTCGACCGAGCCGTGCGCCTCGGACGCCGCGGCCCAGGTGACCCCGACAGCCGCTCGACCTTCGTTGCCGCTGTACGGCGACGCCCCGAAGTGCGGCAGGTGCTCGACACGCTTTGGCCGCGGCTCACGCCCGAGGAGCTCGTCGGCGACCTGTACCGGGTTCCCGCACTGCTCCGTGCCGCTGGGCGTGGCCTCTTCGTCGAGGCGGAGTTGGAGGGGCTGGCGCGCCTTGAGCCGGAGTGGAGCGAAGCAGACGTTCCCCTGCTCGACGAGGCCTTCGCGCTGCTCGGCCCCGAGTCGCCGCCTCCGCGGGCGGCGCCGGTGGACGCCGTGGAAGAGCAGTGGCGCATCGACCAAGCATTGTCGGACCACCTGCCCGATTGCCCACGCTGCGGCAGCCAGCTCTCGGTGGTGCGCGGCTCGGATGCCTCTCGGCTGCGGTGCGAGTACGCCACCTGCGGACGAGAATGGCGCGCCGACCAGGTGATGAGCCCGGCGGAGGCCGTGCGTCTCTGGGAACTGCGCCAACGGCTCGGAGCCGAGCAGGTGGTCGAGCAGCCCGAGAGCGAGAGCATCCGTCGGTTCGGCCACGTCATCGTGGACGAGGCCCAGGACGTGTCGCCTATGGCGTGGCGCCTGCTCGCCCGCCGCGCCGCCGGATCTTCGTTCACCGTGGTCGGCGACCTCGCGCAGGCGAGCGGCTCGAACGCGCCGTCGTCGTGGGAGGAGGCGCTGGCGACGCTGGAGGCACACGAGCCGCCGAAGATGGTGGAGCTCGACATCAATTACCGGACCCCCGCCGAGATCATGGAGGTTGCCGCCGCTGTCCTTGCTGTAGCGGCCCCGCAGCTTCGTCCTCCTCGATCGGTGCGAACGTCAGGAGAGCAGCCGACGTGGTCGCACGTCGCTGCCGGTCAGCTTGTCTCGACGGCCTTCGCGCTGGCAGCCGAGGCCAATGCCGCGGGCGGGACTGTCGCCGTGATCGTGCCTGCCGCCCACCGGGCGAGCTTCGGGGCCGACCCGGTGATCGACCTGGCGGACGTGGACATTGCCGTGCTGTCGGTGCGCGAGGCGAAAGGCCTGGAGTTCGACAGCGTCGTGGTGGTCGAGCCGGCTGCGCTGGTCGCGGAGCACGAGCAAGGATTCCACGCCCTGTACGTCGCGCTGACGAGGGCAACGCGCCGCCTCGACGTGGTGTGGGCAGGCGAACTTCCCCAGCCGCTCGCGCAGTTCGCCTGATTCCTCTCGCTTCCGACAACGTTGTCAATTACAATGGCCCTCGTGCGGACGCTGGTGGCTGGACACGTGTGCATCGACCTGATGCCGCGCCACGAACGTCCTGCCGAGCTTCTGCCCGGGCGTCTTTTCGACGTGGGCCCGTTGACGCTGCGGCCGGGCGGGTGCGTGGCGAACACTGGGCTCGACCTCGCTGCGCTCGGCGGTGACGTTCGCCTGGCGGCAGACGTCGGCGACGACGAGCTCGGCCGGCTCTTGCGCTCCCTCCTGCGGACGCAGGGCGTCGATGCCACCGGGATTCGCCCGTTGCCGGGATGCAACACGTCGTACTCGATCGTCGTGCAGCCTCCCGGTGCCGACAGGACGTTCTGGCACCACGTGGGAGCGAACGCCCACTTCGACGGTCGCCACCTCGACCTGACCGGCATCGACGTGCTCCACCTCGGCTACCCGACGCTCCTGCCGTGCCTTTACGAGCAGGGCGGTCGCCAGTTGGCGGCATTGCTCGATCGAGCCCGCGCTCGTGGCATCACCACGTCGGTGGACCTGGCGACTGTCGACCCGAGCTCGCAGGCTGCCCGCCACGACTGGGAAGCGTTGCTGCGCGCCGCGCTGCCGCTTGTCGACGTGTTCGCGCCCAGCGTCGACGACCTCGCCTCCGCGCTGGGTGCTGCCCGATCCGCTGCACAGTGGGCCGACGACTTGGTGGCGGCCGGGGCCGCCGTCGTGATGGTCAAGGCGGGCGCGGCCGGCCTGTACCTGCGCACGGCGGGACGGGAACGGATGGAGCGGGCGGGTCCGCTGTTGGCGAGGGCGGCCGAGCAGTGGTGCGATCGCGCGCTCCACGCGCCGGCTCGTGCCGTCGAGGTGGTCAGTACGAACGGGGCAGGCGATGCGGCCGCCGCGGGTTTGCTCTACGGCATCACTGCCGGCATGAGCCCGAGCGACGCGCTCGATGTGGCTGCCGATGCAGCCGCGGCCCGCGTCGGCGGCCTCGACCGCCTGCCGCCCTTCGAGGAGCTTTCGGTCACCACCGGGTGACCTGACGGACATCGCACAGGAGGAATCGCACGTCGTGGTAGTTGCCAAGAAGGAAGCGCGCGCCGCTCAATCCCGGGCCGCGCAGATGCTGGAGGAGGCGGGCTTCGTGCTCACCGCCGCCGAGAAGGACGCCATCGAAGTCGTCGACTGCGGGCTCTCCGAGCTCGACGAGACGGGCCTCGAGATCGTCGTGTACGTCAACACGGACCGGGTGTGTGCCAAGGAGATCGTGTTGTTCCCGGGCCAGACCTGCCCGGAGCACCGGCACCCGCCCTTCGGCGGCACGCCGGGCAAGGAGGAAACCTTCCGGTGCCGCAAGGGCACCGTCTACCTCTACACCGAGGGAGCCCCCACGCCCGACCCTGTATGCCGTCCGCCACGTGCTGACAAAGGTGCCTACACCGTGTGGCACGAGGTCGTCCTGCAGCCTGGCGACCAGCACACAGTCCCGCCGAACACGCTGCACTGGTTTCAAGCCGGCCCGGAAGGGGCGATCGTCTCGGAGTTCTCGACCCAGAGTCGCGACGACCTCGACGTCTTCACCGATCCGGAGATCAACCGGGAGACGACAGTGGTCGACGACGACGCTGTGGCTGCTACGGCGCCCTGAGCATGAAGGTCGATGTCATCGTCGGCGGCACGCCGTCGGAGGTGGGCGCCGCAGCCCGTGACGCGGAGGAGGTAGGCCTCGACGGCGTGTTCGTGGCGGAGACGAGCCACGACCCCTTCTTGCCGCTGGTGCCCGCCGCGTTGTCGACGCAACGCGTGCAGGTGGGAACCTCCATTGCCGTCGCCTTCGCCCGCACACCGATGGCCGTGGCAGTTCTCGCCAACGACCTCCAACTCTGTTCGGAGGGCCGTTTCGTCCTGGGCCTCGGCAGCCAGATCGCTGCACATGTGACGAAGCGCTTCTCCATGCCGTGGTCGAAGCCCGCGGCCCGGATGCGAGAGTTCGTCCTGGCCATGCGGGCGGTGTGGGCCGCCTGGAACGAGGGCACCCCACTCGACTTCCGAGGCGACTTCTACGCGCACACCCTCATGACGCCGGTGTTCAACCCGGGACCGAACCCCTTCGGGATGCCGAAGGTCTTCCTCGCCGGAGTGGGTGCTCGAATGACCGAGGTGGCGGGGGAGGTCGCAGACGGCTTCTTCGTCCACCCGTTCACCACCGAGCAGTACATGCGTGAGGAGACGTTGCCTGCCGTCCAACGCGGACTCGACAGCGCAGGGCGCGCTCGTTCGACGCTGGAGGTGAGTTACCCGGTGTTCGTGGTGACGGGCCGCGACGACGCGGAATTGGCGGAGAACGCGCAGCCCGTGAAGCAGCAGCTGGCCTTCTATGCGTCCACGCCCGCCTATGTCGGCGTGTTGGAGAAGCACGGCTGGGGTGACGCCCATCCCGTCCTGCACGCGTTGTCGAAGCAAGGCGAGTGGAAGCGCATGGCGGACGTCTTCGACGACGAGATGCTCAACGCGTTCGCAGTCGTCGGCGAGCCGGCGGCGATCGGCGTCGAGGTGCAACGGCGCTACGGCGACCTCGCCGATCGCGTCACCCCCGCCATGCCGTACGAACCCGCGGGCGACGTCCGTCGCGACGTGCTCGACGCAATACGGGCAGCCGCGGTGGGGCCGTCTTATTGATAGGGCGTACTCGGCTGTGGCACAGCCCGGCCGGCGCGCAAGGTGGCGACGACGCCTGGCATTCACGGAGCGATACATGTACGAGATACCGATCGAGCGCGGCAAGGTCCGGGAGTTCGCCCGCGCCACCCAATCCGACAACCCGGCATACGACGCGCCCGACGCCGTCGTGCCGCCGACGTTCCTCACCACTGCGGCGATGACGTGGGAGCCGGCGGAGGAGATCGGCGCCAAGGACCTGGGCTACGAGCTGGCCCGGCTGCTCCACGGCGAGGAGGAGTACGTCTTCCACGGGCCCCCGCCCCGAGCAGGTACCACGCTCACCGTGAGCGCCCGCCTCGGCGAGCAGTGGGAGAAGGAGGGGAAGCGAGGCGGCGTGATGCGCTTCGCCACGATCGTGCACGAGTTCAGGGACACCACGGGATCACTGGTGGCGGAGCAGCGCTCCACGCTGGTCGAAACGGGCCGTCCCCCTGCGGAGGGATGACGATGGCAACGACGAGCACCACTTCCATCGCGGTGGGCGACAGCGCGCCGGGACGCAGCTTCGGCCCGCTCACCCGTACCGACTTCGTGCGCTACGCAGGCGCGTCGGGCGACTTCAACCCCATCCACCACGACGAGGGCTTCGCGACATCCGCGGGATTTCCGACCGTCTTCTCGATCGGCATGCTCCAGGCCGGGTTCCTCGCCACCTTCGCGACGGACTGGCTCGGTGCCGAGGCAATCCGTCGTTTTCGCGTGCGCTTTCTCGAGCAGGTCTGGCCGGGTGACGTCCTCGAGTGCTCCGGCACGGTGGCGTCTGTCGAGGGCGACACCGTCGAGGTCGAACTTCGCTGCGTGCGCCAGACGGGCGGGCTTGCCATCAGCGGCACAGCCTCCTTCGACCTGTCGCGATGACGAAGCGTGGGCCCCTCGCCGGGCTTCGTGTCGTCGAGATGGCGGGCCTGGCGCCTGCGCCCTTCGCCTGCATGGTCCTGGCCGACCTCGGCGCCGAGGTGTTGCGAGTCGATCGGGCAAAGTCCGGCGAGAACGGGGCGTACGTTGTCGCTCCGTTCGGGCCGAGTGACGTGCTCGGCCGTGGGCGACGGTCGGTGGCCCTCGACCTGAAGCACCCGGCTGCCGTGGACGCCGTCCTCGCCGTCGTCGAGGAAGCCGACGTGCTCGTCGAAGGGTTTCGTCCCGGCGTGATGGAACGCCTCGGGCTGGGCCCTGACGTCTGCCTCGCCCGTAACCCGCGGCTGGTCTACGGGCGCATGACCGGCTGGGGTGGGCAGGGCCCACTGGCGCTCACCGCGGGGCACGACATCGACTACATCGCCGTCGCCGGTGCGCTCCACTTGATCGGAAGGCCCGACGACAAGCCGCTTCCCCCGGCGAACCTCCTCGGCGACTTCGGCGGCGGCGGGCTGCTCCTCGCCTTCGGCATCCTCGCCGCGCTCTACGAGCGCGTCGGATCGGGTTCGGGGCAAGTCGTCGATGCGGCGATGGTCGACGGAGCCGCGCTGCTCACCACGATGCTCCACGGGCTCGTTCATGCGGGGGCATGGTCCGATCAGCGCGGCACGAACCTCCTGTCGGGCGTCGCGCCCTTCTACACGACGTACGAAACCGCCGACGGCGGCTACATGGCGGTGGGCGCCGTCGAGCCCGAGTTCTACCGGGAGCTCCTCACGCGGATCGGCGCCGCTGACGTCGATCCCGACCGCCAGCACGACCGGTCGACATGGCCGGCGACCACGGCTCGCTTCGAGTCGATCTTCCGTACCCGAACGCGACAGGAATGGGCGACGCTGCTGGAGTCGAGCGATGCCTGCGCCGTGCCCGTCATGAGCCTGACGGAAGCTCCCGGCCACCCACACAACGTGGCCCGGGACGCCTTCGTCGACGTCGGCGGGATCGTGCAGCCTGCCCCTGCGCCCCGCTTCGGCCGTACTCCGCCCGATGCGCCCTTGCCTCCTCGTCCTTCGGGAGGGGAGGGCGTGGAACCGCTGCACGACTGGGGCGTTCCCGTCGAGATCGTCGCCGCACTTGTGGCCGCGGGCGCCGCCGTGGTGCCCGCCCCCGTCAACTGACCCCCTCGAGGAGCACGACATGGAACCCATCACCTTCGACAACCAGGTAGCCGTCGTCACCGGCGCAGGCGGCGGCCTGGGCCGCACGTACGCCCTCGAGTTGGCTCGGCGCGGCGCCAAGGTCGTGGTGAACGACCTTGGTGGCACCCCGGACGGGACCGGCGCGTCGCGCGCAGCCGACCGCGTCGTGGCCGAGATCACCGAGGCAGGCGGCGAGGCGGTCGCCAGCTACGACTCGGTGTCGACCCCCGAGGGCGGTGCCGAGGTCGTGCAGCGCGCCATCGACGCGTTCGGGACCGTCGACATCGTGGTCAACAACGCCGGCTTCCTTCGCGACCGCTCGTTCCCGAAGCTGTCACTCGAAGAGCTGCACGGCATCGTCGAAGTCCACCTGCTCGGCGCGTTCTACGTCTCGCAGCCGGCGTTCCGGGTGATGAAGGAGAAGGGCTACGGACGGCTGGTGTTCACCAGTTCCGCGGCGGGGCTCTTCGGCAACTTCGGGCAGGCGAACTACGCGGCGGCCAAGATGGGCCTGGTCGGCCTCTCCAACGTCTTGGCCCTGGAGGGCGCCACGTGTGGCGTGCTCTCCAACACCATCGCCCCGGTGGCCGCCTCGCGCCTCACCGAGGAGCTCTTGGGCGACGCCGCCGAGCTGCTGGCACCCGACCTCGTGGCCCCGATGGTCGTGTACCTGGCGTCGAAGGCCTGCGACGTCACCGGCGAGGTCTATTCGGCGGCTGGAGGTCGTTTCGCCCGGGTGTTCGTCGGCCTCGCGCCGGGGTGGTTCGCAGGAAAGGGCTTGCAGCCCACCGCCGAGGACGTAGCTGCCCACATCGCCGACATCCGTTCCGAGGACGGTTACGCCGTCCTCACAAACTGCTTCGAGGAGACCGCGTTGCTCCAGAAGCAGCTCTCCTGACCACGTTCCGAAAGAGGACTGACATGGCCGGAATCACCGCGTACGCCACGTACGTTCCCGTTTACCGTCTGGACCGGGCCGCTGTTGCCGCAACCCTGGGCGGCACCGCCGCCAAAGGAACCAGGGCAGTGGCGTCGTACGACCAGGACACCACTTCGCTCGGAGTGGAGGCGGCACGCCGCGCCGTAGCGGGCCTGCCTGCTCCCGACGCCGTCGTCTTCGCCACGACGGCGCCTGCATACGCCGACAAGACCAACGCCACCGCCATCCACGCTGCTCTCGGCCTCGACCGAGCGAGCGCAGCCTTCGACATGGTCGGCTCGGTGCGCTCGGCCATGGGAGCACTGCGGTTCGCGCTCGACGGGTGCCACGCGGGGCGCACAACTCTGGCCGTCCTGTCCGACATCCGCACCGGACTTCCGGGCGGTAACGACGAGGCGGGAGGCGGCGACGCCGCTGCCGCTCTGTTGTTCGGTGACGAAGGCGTGATCGCCGACGTCGTGGCCACGTCGTCGGCGACCGCCGAGTTCCTCGATCGCTGGCGGACGCCGGGCGAGAGTTGGTCGAGCGTATGGGAGGAGCGGTTCGGTGAGACCGCGTACCTGCCACTGGTCGAGGCTGCCGTCACCGACGCCCTCAAGGAAGCGGGCCTCGCGGTCGGCGACATCGACCGCTTGGTCGTGGCGGGCCTTCATGAGCGGGCGGCCCGGGGCGTGGCGCGGGTGGTCGGGGTGCCGAAGGAGCGGGCCTCCGACGAGCTCGGTGCGGTGTTGGGGAACACCGGCTGTGCGCAGCCGGGCGTACTTCTCGCTGACGCACTCGACCGGGCTGAAGACGGCGAGGTGATCATGCTCGTCACGCTGGCCGACGGTGTCGAAGTCGTCGTCTTTCGTGCGACCGAGAAGCTCGTCGCCTTCCGTGAAGGCCGTCCGACGGTGCGCGAGCAGGCCGCGGCCTCGATGCCGGTCGACTACGCCGCGTTCTTGACGTGGCGCGGCATGCTGCGCCGGGAGCCCCCCCGTCGTCCTGATCCCGAGCGACCGGCGGGCCCCCCGTCCTATCGCACGGAGGCGTGGAAGTTCGGCTTCGTGGCGAGCCGGTGCCTCGAGTGCGGGACCCGCCACCTTCCGCCCGACCGGGTCTGCCTGACGTGCGGCGCGGTCGACCAGATGACCCCGGAGCGGCTGGCCGACGTTCCCGCCACCATCGCCACGTTCACCGTCGACCGGCTGGCGTTCTCGTTGAGCCCGCCTGTCGTGGTGGCGGTGGTGGACTTCGACGGCGGCGGCAGGTTCCAGTGCGAGATGGCCGACGTCGACCGTGAGCAGGTCGCAATCGGCGACCGCGTCGAGATGACGTTCCGCCGCTTCTACACGGCAGGCGGCGTCCACAACTACTTCTGGAAAGCCCGCCCGGCACGGGCGACGAGCGGAGGGCAGGACTGATGGGATCGAAGGGCATTCGTGACCAAGTGGCCATCGTCGGAATGGGCTGCACCCCGTTCCGCGAGCATTGGGACAAGAGCACCGATGACCTCTTGGTGGACTCGTCGCAGGCGGCGTTGGCCGCCGCCGGGATGGAGATCGACGCGGTCGACGCCTTTTGGCTCGGCACCATGGGCTCCGGCATCTCGGGCCTCACGCTGTCGCGGCCGTTGAAGATCGACTACAAGCCGGTGTCGCGCTTGGAGAACATGTGCGCCACGGGCTCGGACGCCTTCCGGAACGCGTGCTACGCCGTTGCCGCCGGGGCAGTCGACGCCGCCATGGCGATCGGCGTGGAGAAGTTGAAGGACGGCGGGTTCTCCGGCCTGACGACCCAGTTCCCGCCGAGCGACGGCACCACGGTGCCGCTGACCGCCCCCGCCATGTTCTCGCTGTTGGCGCCTGCCTACGCCAAGAAGTACGGCGTCGACGATGCCGAGCTCAAGGACGTGCTGACCCGCATCGCCTGGAAGAACCATCGCAACGGGGCCCGCAACCCCTTGGCGCAGTACCGCAAGGAAGTGGCGAAGGACGTCATCTGCTCCTCGCCGTTGGTCGCCGGCCCGCTGGGGATCTTCGACTGTTCGGGCGTGGCCGACGGCTCGGCTGCCGCCATCATCGTGCGGGCCGAAGACGCCTACAAGTACACGGACAAGCCGCTGTTCGTGAAGGCTCTCTCACTGGTGGCCGGGCCTTCTGCCGGTCCCATCGACCCGACCTACGACTACACGACCTTCCACGAGGTCGTGCGCTCCGCAGTAGCCGCCTATCGCCAAGCGGGCGTCGACAACCCGCGCGCCGAACTGGCGATGGCAGAGGTGCACGACTGCTTCACCCCGACCGAGTTGGTGCTCATGGAGGACCTCGGCTTCACCGAGCGCGGCATGGCGTGGAAGGAGGTGCTGGCGGGCACGTTCGACCTCGACGGCGAGCTGCCGGTCAATCCCGACGGGGGCCTCAAGAGCTTCGGGCATCCCATCGGCGCCTCGGGGTTGCGCATGCTGTTCGAGTGCTGGCTGCAGCTGCGCGGAGAGGCCGGCGAGCGACAGATCGACAACGGGCGCACGCTCGCCCTCACCCACAACCTCGGCGGTGCGCCGGGTAGCTGCGTGAGCTTCGTGAGCATCGTGGGCTCGGAACTGACGGAGTCCTGACGCATGTCAGTCGATGTGCGCGCGATGTTGGCCCCGCGAGTCGAACGACTGCTCGCGGAGCACCCGCCCACGGAGGTGGACCCGCGCCGGTTCCTCGGTGCGCAGTTCGACGCGGGCCTGGCGTGGGTGCACTTTCCGGAGGGGCACGGCGGGCTCGGGCTCGACCCCGGGGACCAGGTGGTGGTCGACGAACTGCTCCGCGACGCCGGTGCACCGACAACACCTGTCGTGTCGATGATCGGCCTCGGCATGGGCGCTCCCGTGGTAATGACGCACGGCAGCGAGGAGCAGAAACGCCGGTACCTCCGCCCTCTCTTCACGGGCGAGGAGATCTGGTGCCAGCTCTTCAGCGAGCCGGGTGCCGGTTCCGACGTCGCCGCGCTTGCCACCACGGCGACCCGCGACGGCGACGAGTGGGTCGTCAACGGCCAGAAGGTGTGGACCTCGGTTGCCCACGTCGCCCGTTGGGGGATGCTCGCCGCCCGCACCGACCCCGACCAGCCGAAGCACAAGGGCATGACCTACTTCGTCATGGACATGCACGCTTCCGGCGTCGAGATCCGCCCCCTGCGTCAGATCACCGGTGATGCGGAGTTCAACGAGGTCTTCTTCTCCGACGCCCGGGTTCCCGACAGCGAGCGCTTGGGTGACGTGGGGGAGGGCTGGACGGTGATGCTCACCACCCTTATGAACGAGCGCGTGGCGATCGGCGGGATCGTGCAGCCACGTGGCGGCGGGATGATCGGGGTTGCCGTCGAGGCGTGGCGCAAGGCAGGCGACAAGTCGCCCGTGCTGCGTGATCGTCTGGCGGGACTATGGGTGGAGGCGGAGTGCCTGCGCCTTACGGCATTGCGCGCCGCGGCGGGCCGCAACAGCGGGGTGCCGGGTCCCGAAGGCTCGATCGGCAAGCTCGTCGGCGCCCTGCTCAACCAGCGCATCACCGAGTTCTGCCTCGACGTGCTCGGGCCTGCGGGCACGTTGTACGGCAGCTACGAGATGGAACAACGGCCGCGTGGCCACGAGATCTTCGACGACCTGCCCCGTGCGTTCCTCCGCGCGCGCGCGAACTCCATCGAGGGTGGCACGTCCGAGGTGATGCGGAACATCCTCGGTGAGCGGGTCCTCGGGTTGCCGGGCGACGTGCGCGTCGACCGTGATCGTTCGTGGCGGGAGGTGCCGCGCAATTGATCCCGTCCGCGCTCGAGGAGTTCGAGCGGGAGTGCGTGGCGTTCTTCGAGGCCAATGCCCCGCGCCAGGCCGAGGGAGCGCCCTTCGTGTGGGGCGAAGGGCTCGAGGCGGCGGTGATGTTCGGCGACTTCGGCGGTGATGCCGAAGACGAACAGCGCCGGCTGGCGGAAGCGAAGGCGTGGCGGGCCAAGCGCTTCGAGGCAGGGCTCGGCTGGATCGGCGGGCCGCCCGAGTTCGGTGGCCGTGGGCTGACCCAGGCCCACGAGCGCGTCTACGCGGCGGTGGAGTCGCAGTTCGTCGTGCCCGACCAGACCGTCTACGTCGTGGGCTTGGGCATGGTGGCGCCGACGATCCTGGCTCACGGCACCGAGGTCGCCAAGGGCCGCTACCTCACAGCCATGCACCGCGGTGACGTCATCGGCTGTCAGCTGTTCAGCGAGCCGAGCGCAGGGTCGGACCTGGCCGCGCTGGCCTGCCGGGCGGAACGTGACGGCGACGAGTGGGTGGTGAACGGGCAGAAGGTGTGGACGTCGAGCGCGCACGTCGCCGACATCGGCGAGATCCTCTGCCGCACGGACGTCGGGAGGCCCAAGCACCGGGGCATCACGGCATTCCTCGTCGACATGCACGCCCCGGGGGTGACGGTACGGCCGATCAAGCAGATGAACGGCGGCACTTCGTTCAACGAGGTTTTCCTCGACAACGTCCGCATTCCCGACGACCACCGTCTCGGGGCCGTCGACGACGGCTGGTCGGTTGCTCTCACCACGCTGTCCAACGAGCGGGCATCGGTAGGGGTCGGCAGCACGGAGGGAGCGGCCCTCCAAGGCGTCACCGATGCGACGTGGCTGATGGAGATGCTCCGCCACTTCGGCGTCGAGCACGATCCCCTGCTGCGCCAGAAGCTCGCTCGTGTCTACATCGGGTTCCGGGTTGCGGCACTTAACAACCGACGCGCCATGGCGAAGGTGAAGGCGGGGCAGGCGCCGGGGCCGGAGCTGTCGGGTTCGAAGCTGGCGCTCACCGAGAACCTCCGGGCCGTCGCCGACTTCGTCGGCACCGTTCTCGGTCCGCGGCTTGCTGCGGACACCGGCGAGTGGGGCACGTTCGCATGGTCGCGGTTCGTCACCGCGGTGCCTGGCCTCCGCGTCGCAGGGGGCACCGACGAGATCCAGCGCAAGATCATCGCCGAGCAGGTGCTCGGCCTGCCTCGTGAGCCCGGCGCCGACGCCAAGATGCCGTTTCGAGACATGCCGAAGGGATGACACCAGGGCATCGGTATCCTCGCTGTCGGAGGCAAGCCATCACGTGTCGCTGATCGGGCGAACAGCAGAGCGAGACGCCGCCATGCGTGCCGTCGAGCAGGCGGCGCACGGTGTCGGTGGCGCAGTGATCCTCGAAGGGGAGGCGGGGATCGGCAAATCGGTGCTCTTGCGCGAGCTGGCCGACGACGTGCGGTCGCTCGGCAGCGTGCTCTTCGCTCGCGCCGACCCCATCGAGGGTGGTCTGCCGTACGCAGCCTTCGCCAACGCCTTGGCGTCGGCGCCCGCCCGGGCCGGGGAGGAGGTGGCATCGCTTCGGACCGAACTTGCCGAGGCTCTCGAACTCGGCTCGGCGACGACGGTTGCCAACGTGCATGCGGCCGCGGTGCGTTACCTCGCCGTCCTGCGCACCTACGACCCCGTCTTCCTGGTGATGGACGATCCGGGCGTGGCCGACGCGGACACGGTTGCACTCATCTCGCTGCTGCTGCGGCGCCCGGCGCGGTTTCCACTCGTGCTGGTGGCAACCGTCCGTACCCCTGAGGGCGAACCGCACCCGGCGTTCGTCGCCCTGCTCGACCGGTTGCGCCGCGACGAACTGCTCACGGTGGTGAGGCTGGCGCCGCTGTCGAGCGGGGAGCTACGACCCTTGGTCGAGACACTGCTGGGATGCGTGCCCGACGAGTCACTGATCGAAGAGTTGGGCGCCCAAACGCAAGGAAACCCGCTCTTCGCTCGCGAAGCGGTCCTCGGCTGGGACGAGTCGGGGCTTTTGGAGAAGGCGGACGGCCGTTGCCGGCTGCGAGGTGGATCGCGCCGACTACCGAGCGACCGCCGAGGAGCGCTGGTTCGACGCGTGCTGCGGGTCGGCGACGACGTGCGTGCCGTGGCCCAGGTGACGGCACTTCTCGGCACCGCCCGCCTCGACCGACTGGACTTGGTGGCCGACCTGGCGGGCCTGTACCGCGCTGACGCGTCACGCGCCTTCGACACCCTCGTCGCGCGCGGCGTGCTCGTCCCGCTCGACGACGAGGCCTTCGGCTTCTCGCACCAACTGCTCCGGGAGGCCCTGTACCACGGCATCCCTCCTGCCCGGCGTTGGGAGTGGCACCTGGCGGTGGCCGACTGGCTCGCCGCTCGGCCCCGCTCGGCGGCGGTGGTGCTCGAGTTGGCCGTACACAAGGCGGAGACCGCCGTCTACGGCGACCGCGGTGCCGCGCTTGCCCTCGTGGCGGCCGGCGACTTGCTGTCGGGCGCGGCCCCCCGCTCGTCGATCCCTCGATACGAGCGGGCGCTGTCGATCATGGCGGAGGACGAGCCCGACAGGGCGTCGGTGTCTTCCCGTCTGGCACGAGCACAGTTCCTGGCCGGGCGGCCGGCGGAGGCGAGCGCGACGGGGCTCGAGGCCCTTCGAGTGCTCGCACCCGGTGCCGAGCGTGCACGCACCGTCGGACTGGTGGCCGAAGCCCTTAACGCCGTCGGGGCCGCGTCGGAAGCGGTCGCCTTGCTCGAAGAGACCGGTGTCGACGCGGGAGACCTCCGCCTGGGGGCCCTGCGTGCCCACCTCCTCGTCTATCTCGGTCGAGTCGACGACGCCGTGACCATCACCAAGGCGATCGAGGAACGCCTCGCGACTGCAGAGCCGCCGCCCGCAGACCGCATCGCCACGCTTGTGCACGTCGCCCACGTGCACTCACTGCTCCACCGACATCGGTCGGTCGAACCTGTGGTCGCGCAGTTGATCGAGGTCGCCGCCGCCGCGCCGCTGCCGTCGCAACTGACTGCCTACGCCAACGTCGCCTACCTGGCCGCCGAGCGAGGCGACGAGGCGCGCGTGGCCGACTTCCTGAACCGCACGGAAGCACTCATGTCCGCGTCGGGCTGGACCCTCTTCCGCGCCGAAGCGGCGCTGGCGCGCATGCTCCACGGCTACGTCAAAGGGGATTGGGACGGTGCGCTGGCGACCGTCGACCACATCGCCGACGAGTTGGAGGACTCACAGTCGTATACGCATCTCGCGCTCCTCGGCGCGTTCAAGGCCGACATCCTCGCCAAGCGAGGGCAGTGGGCTCACGCCAGACGCGTCCTCGGAGAGCACGCCCCGTCGCCTGCCGTCGATGTCTTCCGCGCGTGGGCCGCGGGTGGGGTCGACTTGCTCACCGGCGACCTCGATTCGGCCCGCTCGGTGATCGAAGCCGCACTACCGCAGGCGGCGTTCGCCAAAGGCCGGTGCTTGCTCGCCACGCGGCTGGCGGAGGTTGAACTGGCCGCCGGACGACCGGATCGCTCTGCTGCCCTCGTTGCCGAGTTCGCCTGCCACGATCCCGAGGCAGCCGACAACCACGAACGCGTCACGGCGCGTGCGGTGTACGGCACCGCTACCGGCGACGCCGACGTGTTGGCCGATGCGCTCGGCGCGGCACGAGCGCTGGGCGACGTGTTCGTCGAGGCGACCGTTCACTTCGCCCTCGCCGAGCTCGACGTCGACAGCGAGGCGAACTTCGCCGAGGCGTACCGCAGGTTCCGGCAACTCGACGCCGACCCGTGGCGCCATCGCGTCGTCCGCGAGCTCAGGCGACGGGGGATGAAGGTCCCGCGTTACCGGCGACCACGTTCCGATGTGCTGACCGACGTCGAGCTTCAGATTGCCAGGTTGGTACAACAAGGCAGCCGCAACCGGGAGATCGCCGCGGTGCTGTCGATGAGCAAGAAGACCGTCGAGGCGAACCTCACGCGCATCTACGTGAAGGTCGGGGTCACGTCGCGGCTCGGACTCGTCCACTGGCTGGAAACAGCTTCGCCTCTATAGAGGGGGAGAACCCTCCTGTACGCGATGGCTGGTGGGCCGCAGGGTGGCTGGGTGATTCGCTTCGACGGCCAAGTCGCTGTCGTCACCGGCGCAGGGCGCGGGTTGGGCCGCTGCTACGCCGAGGCGCTCGCCGCGCGCGGCGCCTCTGTCGTCGTGAACGACCTCGGCGTCGCCCTCGACGGCGGCATCGACGGTGAGCGGCCGGCAGACGAGGTGGCGGGCGCCATCGAAGCCGCCGGAGGCAGCGCCGTCGCCGACCACCACAGCGTGGCCGACCCCGACCAGGCGCAGGCCATCGTGCAGACCGCGCTCGACGCCTTCGGCCGTATCGACATCCTCGTGAACAACGCCGGCATCTCGCGCACCGGGCGCTTCGCCGAACAACCGGTCGACGAGTTCCTCGCCGTGCTCGACACCCACCTCTACGGGGCCCTCTTCACCACGCGCGCCGCGTGGCCCCACATGCGGGCACAGGGGTACGGCCGGGTGGTGATGACGGTTTCGGCGCTCGGTTTCTGGGGAGCCCCGCAAAACGCCGCGTACGGCACGGCCAAGGCCGGCGTGTACGGCTTGGCCCGGGCGTTGGCGGCGGAGGGGGAGGAGTGCGGGGTGCGGGTGAACTGCGTTGCTCCGGCGGCCGAGACCCGGATGTCGCAGGAGCGGTTCGCCAAGCCGGGCTCTCGAACCTGGCGCCCCGCCTTGGTGGCTCCCGCCGTGCTGCACCTTGCCCACGAGTCCTGCGAGCTGAACGGCGAGGTGATCTCGGCGTTCGCCGGTCACTTCTCGCGAGTGCAGGTCGTGCAAGGCCCGGGCCTCCGCTTCGACCCGCGTGGGGAGGTCGAAGTCGAGGACTTCGTTGCCAAGCTCGACGACATCACGGCCATGAACGGCGCTGTCTGCTTTGCCAACGGGCACTACGACGCGCTCGGCAGGCCGCTGGGCGTCGACATTCGCGCCCTCGTCGAGTCGTCGGCCGCGCCCGTCACCCCCAAGGAGAACTGATGACCGTCGTCTACGACACGCCGGCTGACGGAGTTGCTCGTCTGACGCTCGACCGCCCCGAGGTGCGCAACGCCCAGAACGTGCAGTTGCTCTACGACCTGAACGCGGCGTTCGACCGCGCCGCGGCCGACGACGACGTGCGGGTGGTGATCCTCGCCGCCAACGGACCGCACTTCTCGGCAGGCCATGACCTGTACGAGGACCCGGTCGCCGTCATCGGAGAACACCGCACCGTGGGGACGTGGTGCGGCTTTGGTTGCGCCGGGGCCGAGGGGCGGATGGGGATCGAGAAGGAGATCTACCTCGGGTTCTCCGAGCGCTGGCGCAACCTGCCCAAGCCGACCATTGCCCAGGTGCACGGCAAGGTGATCGCGGGCGGCCTCATGCTCGTATGGCCGTGCGACCTCGTGGTGGCTTCGGACGACGCCACCTTTGCCGACAACACCGTGGCGATGGGCGTCGCCGGTGCGGAGTTCTTCCACCATCCGTGGGAGGTCGGGGCCCGGAAGGCCAAAGAGATGCTCTTCACCTCCGACGAGCTGACGGCGGCCGATGCGTTGCGCGTCGGGATGGTCAACCACGTCGTGCCGCGCCAAGAGCTGCCGGCATTCACCCTCGCCCTTGCGTCGCGCATCGCAGCCAAGCCGCTCTTCGCCCTCAAGACGGCGAAAGAGGCGGTCAATGCCGCACAGGACGCCCAAGGGCGGCCGAGCGCCATGCAAACCGCGTTTGCTCTGCACCAGCTCTGCCACACGCACAACCTCGTCGTCCACGGGCAACTGATCGACCCCGGGTACCTGGCGCCGAGAAAGGCCGACGCGTGACCGAGTACGAGACGCTTGTCGTCGAGCGGCGAGGGGCAGTCGAGTGGATCACGTTCAATCGGCCGACGCGACTGAACGCCATGGACGGCACCTTCGGCCGGGAGCTGGCAGGACGAGTCGAGGCCCTACGGACCGACACGTCTGTGCGCGTCGTCGTGCTTCGAGGGGCGGGTCGCGCCTTTTGCGCCGGCCTCGACATCGGCGCACGCATGGAGGGCAACGACGACGGCCTCGCCGAGAGACTGGCCGAGATCGTCGTCGGCCTCCGACGGTTGCCCCAGCCGGTGATCGCCTTGGTGCACGGGGCGGCATGTGGCGGGGGCTTCGCCCTGGCTCTCGCCGCCGACATCCGCATCGCCGGTGAGTCGGCCCGGATGAACGACGCCTTCGTCACGCTCGGCGTGTCCGGCTGCGAGCTCGGCATGAGCTACTTCCTGCCGCGTGAGCTCGGCATGTCGGTGGCGGCAGAACTGATGTTCACGGGTCGGTTTATCGATGCTTCCCGCGCGCTGCGACTGGGCCTCGTCTCCGACGTGGTTCCCGACGCGGATCTGGAGATGACGGCCCAACCTTTGATCGACGACATGCTCCGGGTCGCGCCGTTGGCACTGCGCAAGACGAAGGAAACGCTGTACCGCGCTGTCGAGGTCGACAAGTTGGAGGCGGTGGTGGAGATGGAGCTCGCCACCCAGGTGAAGTGCATGCAGGGCCCCGACTTCGAGGAGGGGCTGCGAGCCTTCGTCGAAAAGCGGGCTCCCGTCTTCGGCGCCTGAGGCATGTCGCACGTCGAAGAACTGCGGGCGACGCTCGATGCGTCGTCCGTGGTGACCGACCCCGACGTGTTCGAGGCCTTCCGGCATGACCAGTCGACGTGGGCCGAGCCGGGCATGCCGTCGGTGCTCGTGCGGCCGCGCACCACCGACGAGGTAGTCCGGATCGTGCGGGCGGCGAACCGCTACCGGGTGCCGATCGTGCCCAGGGGTGCGGGCTCCGGCCTGAGCGGAGGGGCCACCGCCATCGAGGGATGCATCGTGCTGTCACTCGATCGCATGGACGCGGTGCTCGACGTGGCGCCGGACGACCTGGTCGCGGTCGTGCAACCGGGCGTGCTCAACGGCACGTTGAAGGCGACCGTCGCGGAGGAGGGCCTCTGGTATCCGCCCGACCCCGCCAGCGCGGCTTTCTCCAGCCTCGGCGGAAACATCGCCACGAACGCAGGCGGCCTCTGCTGCTTGAAGTACGGCACCACCCGCCACTGGGTGCTCGGGCTCGAGGCTGTCCTCGGTGACGGGCGGGTCGTGCGCACCGGTGGCCGTACGGTGAAGTCCGTCGCCGGCTACGACCTCACCGGCCTACTCGTCGGTTCGGAGGGCACGCTCGGCGTCGTCACCGAGGCGACGCTGCGCCTGGCGCCCGCACCACCGCCTCGCGCCACGCTCGTGGCCGTGTTCCCGACCTTGGCCCAAGCAGGCGCCGCGGTGGTGGCTGTCGTCCGCCGGGTCGTCCCGTCGATGTTGGAGATCATGGACCGGACCACCGTACGGGCCGTCGACGACTGGAAGCGCATGGAGCTCGACCGCGACGCCGCGGCGTTGGTGCTCGCGCAGAGTGACGCCCCGACGCCGGACGCTCGACGCCGAGAGCTCGACGCGGTCGCAGAGCTGTGCCGCGACCACGGCGCGCTCTACGAAGTGGCCACCGACGACCCCGACGAGGGGGAACAGCTCCTCATGGCGCGCCGTCTCGCCTATCCCGCCCTCGAGCGACTGGGCGCCACGGTGCTCGACGATGTCAGCGTGCCGCGCTCGGCGGTTGCGTCGCTCGTGTCCGCGTGTGAGCAGGTCGCCGACGAGCACGGGGTGATCGTCGCCACTTTCGGTCACGCCGGCGACGGCAACCTCCACCCGACGATCGTGTACGACCGCAACGACGCCGGTTCCTGCCAGCGGGCTCGTACCGCCTTCGAGGCGGTGGTCAACGCGGCAGTGTCGCTGGGGGGGACGGTCACCGGCGAGCACGGCGTCGGCTCGCTGAAGCACTCGCTCCTGCCGCTGGAGATCGACCCCGTGAGGACGGCAGTGCACCAGGATCTCAAGCGGGCGCTCGACCCGAACGGCATTCTCAACCCAGGTCGGGCGGTCTAACTGCAGGCGAAGTCGAAGACGACCTTGCCGCAGTCGCCCGACTCCATGACCGCGAAGGCCTCGACGGCCTGCTCCAACGGGAAACGGTGCGTCACCAGCCGCTCGAACGGCAGCCGCAGCCGGGCGGCGCGCTCGACCAGTGCGGGGAAGTAGGCGATCGGCGTGGCGGAGATGCCGACGACGCGGGCGTGTCGCGCCAAGACGTCACGCATCCAGTTGACGGTGACGGGCTCGTCCCCCAATCCCGCCATCGCCACCCGCCCCCGCATGGCGACCACAGCCAAGGCGAGCTTCTGCGTCTCGGCTCGGCCCACGCACTCGGCCACGACGTCGTAGCCGCGGCCACTGGTGGCCGCTTGAAGCAGCTCGGCGGCGTCGCCCGTGCTGGGGTCGACCACGGCTGCGGCCCCCAGGTCGAGCGCCTGTCGGCGCCGTGCTGCCACCGGGTCGGACCCCACGACGGTGGCGCCCATCGATGTGGCGAGGATGACAAGACTGAGCCCGACGGGGCCCAGCCCGAGCACGGCGACTTGGTCCTCACCGGTGACGCCGCATTCGCGCATCACGGTGTACGCCGTGCCACCCGCACACGTGAGCACGGCGGCTGCGTCGCACGACAGCTCGTCGGGGAGGGCCACCACGTTCGTCCACGGGACGACCACATGGGTCGCATCGGCGCCGTCACGGCTGAGGCCCATCGCCACGGCCTGGGCGCACGCGTTGTTGACGCCCGATCGGCACATCGCGCACCCGCCGCACCCCACGACGCCTGCGACCAGCACCCGGGTGCCGAGCAGCGCAACGGGCGCGGCGTCCCCCGCATGCTCGACGACACCGACCGGTTCGTGGCCGGGGACGACGGGCGGCACGATGTCGGCAGGGGCGCGGTAGAGGTGGATGTCGGTGCCACACACGGCAGCACGGGTCAGCCGGACGACGACGTCGGCAGGACCGGGCTCCGGGTCGGGTACCTCGTAGACGTCGAGGTGTTTGTCGCCCAGAAGACGGAGAGCTCGCACCACTCGAAGTCTAACGTTGTCATTCGAACGTCAGACGCCGGGCGCAGCGGCCCGACGGGTTTCGTTTCGGAAGTCACGAGCCGACCGGCCGAAGCGCTCCCGGAACCGCCGACAGAAGTACGAGATCGTGCTGAAGCCGCATTCGGTGGCGATGGTGCCCACGGGGACTGCCGTGGTGACGAGCAGTCGGGCCGCGCGTTGGAGGCGCAACTCGTTGACGAAGTCGGTGGGCGTGGTGCCGAAGTGCGTTCGCATCGAGCGGTCGAGGTGGGCATGGCTCACGCCTGCGAGATCGACGAACCGAGGCACGCCGACGCGCATCTCGTCCGGTTGTTCCATTGCCGCGCAGGCTCGTACCAGCCAGTCGGGTGCGATCGGCCCGCGATCGTCCGGACGGTGTACGAGAGCCGGGAGCACGGTTCCCAACAGGCGGAGCACGTCAAGCGGGTCAGGTCGGGCGTGGTACTGGCCGACTGCTTCCAATGCGGCGGCCACCGCTGTCGCGACGTCGCCCGCGCCGAGCCGCACGTGCACGGGACTGCGCTCCCGGTCCCAGAGCGACGCCGGGAGGCCCCCGACGGCGAGCACGCTCGACCATGTGGCCGCTGGAATCGCGATGTTCACAAAGTGCAGGTTGCCGTTGGGAGGGGCAAGGATCGTGTGCACGTCGTGCGGGCGTACGACGACGACATCGCCCTGTTCCAATGCGTAGACATCGGTCCCGGCGCGATGCGTGCCGCTACCGGCCACGACCACCATCAGCTCGTAGAAATCGAGATGGGTGTGGGAGTCGACTCGGGACTCACGCGATCCACCCATCACCACCAAAGCGGCATGGTATGGCTTCCCCGCAGCCACGTCGGTGAAGCCCAGGCGGACCAACACAGGTCAAAACAGTACAACTATGTGCAGCACCCGTTGAAGCCGGCTCGTCAGCGACGTGTGACGATGAGTTCCATGTCGACCCCCACGACCACCCGAGACGACACGCTCGCCAAGTTCGACCGCGACGGCTATGCGATCTTCCGCAACGTGCTCGACGCTGACCTCATGGCTGAGGCCGCCGCACACATCGACTGGGTGCAAGCGCGCAACCCCGACGTTCGGCCCGAACACCTCGGCCAATGGCTGGTCAAGGAGGATCCGTTCTGGGTGCGGCTGGTGAGCGACGATCGGCTGCTCGACATCGCCGAGCTCTTCGTCGGCCCGGACCTGGCGCTGTTCGCGTCGCACTACATCTCCAAGCCGCCTTTCGACGGGCAAGCCGTGCTCTGGCATCAGGACGCCGCCTACTGGCCCTTGGAGCCGATGGAGGTCGTCAGCATCTGGCTCGCGGTGGACGAGGCGACGACAGAGAACGGGTGCCTTCGGGTGATTCCGGGTTCGCACACACTCCCGGCTCACGAGTTTCGGATCCGCCAGGACACCGACAACGTGTTCCAGTCTGAGACGACGGCAGAGTTCGACGAGAGCACCGCCGTCGACATCGAGCTGAAGCCCGGTGACTGCGAGGTCCACCACCCGAACATCCTCCACAGCTCGAAGCCGAACAACTCGCCCAAGCGGCGTTGCGGGCTGACGATCCGGTACATCCCCACGAGCACCAAGATCCTGACCGACGACGGCGGGCCGTTCGTGAGCGCCCTCCACTTCCGCGGCGACCCCGGGGTCAACGAGTACCAACCGAAGCCCGCCTATGTAGAAGGCGAGCACTTCCCGTTCAAGGGGGCGGACGCATGGCGATGATCGAGACCGGCCTGGCCAAGAGCGACGGGGCCGACATCTACTTCGAGCGGCGCGGCGACGGCCCGGCCCTGCTGCTCATCTCCGGCGGGGGAGGCGACGCGGGCGTCTACACGTTCCTCGCCGATGTCCTGGCCGCCGACTACACGGTCCTCACCTACGACCGGCGCGGCAACTCGCGAAGCCCGCTGCACGGTCCTCCTACGACGTTGCGGCCCGAGGAGCAGAGCGCGGATGCCGTAGCGGTCCTCGACGCCAACGGCTTCGACGCCGCCCTCGCGTTCGGCAGCAGCGCCGGTGCGGTCATCGGCTTCGACCTCGTGGCCCGACACCCGAGTCGAGTGGTCGGGCTGGTCGCCCATGAGGCACCTGTGTTGCGCATCCTTCCCGAGGCTGCCGAGTTGCTCGCCTTTCACGACGAACTCGATGCATTGCTCGAGAAGGACCAGGTCATGGAGGCCTACATCCGGTTCATGGAACATGCAGGACTGGGTTCGACGGCACGGACGGGAGGCGATGCCGACACAAGCGAAGCCGACGCAGGAGCGGTGCCGGTGCTGGGCCCCGAGATTGCCGAGCTGGTCGCGCGCATGCAGGCGAACATCGAGTTCTTCATGCGCTACGAGATGCGGGCCATCTCAAGCTTCGTACCCGACTACGAGGCGCTGCGGGCCGCTCGCGTACCCATGGCTATCGCAGGCGGACTCGACACCGGTGACGCGTACTACAACCGCACGGGCAAGGTTGTGGCCGACGAGCTGGGGATCGAGTTCGTGGAACTCGCCGGCGACCACTTGGGGTACGGGTCCGACCCGGTGGGCTTCGCTCGCGGCATCAAGCCCATCTTCGACCGACTGGCAGCCGCTCAGCCGTCGACGTAGTCGGCAGCTCGGCGCTCCTGGCGGGCGCGGATCGCCTCGTGGTGGTCCGCGGTCGCCAGGAGCATCACCTGCGTGTGGTTCTCGAGGTCGAGGGCGGCCTGTTGGCCGGGAACCTCCAGCGCCGACCACATCACTCGTTTGGTCATCCGCACGGCCATCGGCGCGTTGGCCATGAGGAGCTCGGCATGCGCGAGGGCACGGTCGAGCAGCCGGTCGTCGTCGACGACATCGGTCACGAGCCCGATGCGGGCAGCCTCCTCGGCCTCGAAGAGCCGCCCGGTGAGCATGAGCTCTTGGGCGCGAGCGGCGCCGATGAGGCGGGGAAGCAGCCACGAGGTACCGATGTCGCAGGCGGAGACACCGATTCGGATGAAGGCGGCGCTGAACGTCGCCGAGCGAGCGGCGAGGCGGATGTCGGAGCCGAGCACCAACGCGAACCCCCCGCCGGCGGCCGGGCCGTTCACCGCGGCGATCACCGGTTGGGGAACGCGGCGCAGATGGGGCACGAGCTCGGCGATGGCCTGCTGCACGGCGAGGCTCCGGGGCACTGCGCCTTGCTGTTCCGTGCCCGGCACGACCCCGAAGCCGTTCAGGTCGAGCCCCGAGCAGAAGCCGCGGCCCGCCCCGGTGAGGATCACGACACGGCACGAGGCGTCGGCGGCGACGCGGTCAAGGGCCCGGTGCAGTTCGACGACCAGGTCGACGGTCATGGCGTTCAGCGTGGTGGGCCGGTCGAGGGTGATGCGGGTCACGCCGTCGGCGACGACGTCGAGGGATACGCAGGGTTCGGTCATACCTCGACAGTGCCCTCGTCACGGAGATAACGGAGGCCGGCGGCCACAACGTCGAAGGCGTCGCCCTCGGCGTCGTCCAGTTCCACGATGTGGGCGACCGCATGGGTCGCCGCCCGAAGCGCGGAGCGCAGGTCGACCGTTCCCGTGCCGAGGGGGGTTTGCGGCAGTCCTGGTTCTGCCGGGCCGTCCTTGAGGTGGAGCAGCAGCGTCCGCGCGTCGAGCGACTCGATCACCGCCGTCGGGTCGGCGCCGCCCAAGGTGGCCCAGTACAGGTCGACCTCGGCGAAGACAGCGGGGTCGAGCATGGAGAAGAGGAGGTCGTAGGCGGTGCGACCCTCGATTGTCGTCTCCATCTCCCATGTGTGGTTGTGGTAGCCGATTCGCATGCCGCGCGCCGCCGTCACCTCGACGGCGGCGTTGATCCGGTCGGCAAGGCGCTTCACCCCGTCGGAGGTGGTGATGGCCTCGAGGTCGAAGCCGGGGACGAAGAAGGGAGCCGTGAGCACGAGCAGCTGGTTGCCGAGCACCTCTTGTTCGTCGAGCACCGCGTCGGCGTACGCGCCTTCGGGCAGGAAGGTGTGGGCGCTGGTCACCACGAGCCCGTGGTCGTCGAGCACCCGCCGAAGGTGGTGAGGGTCCACAACAGGTGCAGCGTCGATCATCGGCCCGATCGGCGGCGGCAGTGGCACCGACTTGCCGGCATGGCACAGCGGTTCCACCCCTTCGAAGCCGAGGGCCGCGACCTTGGCGATGGTTCCTTCGAGGTCGGCAGCGAGGTGGTTCCGGACGCTCCACAGGGCCAGGCACTTAGTGGTCACGGACAAAGCCTAGGCCGGACGACGGCCTGAATGGCAACGTTGTCAATTACAGTAGGGCCAATGGACCTTGCTCTCCAAGCTGTAGCGGTGCGCGACATCGTCGAGCGCTGGGTGGTGTGGCGCGACGCCGGCGAGTGGGAGCGGTTGCGGTCGCTGTGGCACCCCGGTGGTCGCATGACGACGACCTGGTTCGACGGCACGGGCGACGAGTTCGTCGACCGCAGTTGCGCCGCCTTCGACCGGGGTCTGCGTGTGTGGCACGAGCTCGGTGGTAGCGCCGTCGACATCGAAGGCGAGCGGGCTGTGGCCCAGACCAAGGTGACGATCAGCCAGCGGGCGGTCGTCGAGGGGGTCGAGTGCGACATCTCGTGCACCGCACGGTTCCACGACCTGTTGGAGAGGAAGGACGGGCGGTGGGCGATCGTCGTCCGTCGCGGCATCTACGAACGTGACCGTCTCGATCCCCTGCGCGGCTCGGCCCCGCAGCTCGACGAGGAGCTTCTGGGTCGTTTCCCCGAGGGGTATCGACACCTCGCCTATGTACAGGTGCGGGCCGGTCTCGACCCGAGCACGAACTGCGCAGGGCTTACAGGTCCCGAGGTCGAGGCCCTCTATGCCGAGGGGCGAGCGTGGCTGGGCGGCGCCCTGCCTGACTACGACGAGGAGGCACGATGAGCGAACTGGACGCCTACCTGCAGGCTCGCGACGGATTGTTGGCGAAGCGCGCCGATTACGTCGCCGCGGCTGACGGTTTCCGATGGCCACGGCTCGAACGCTTCAACTGGGCGCTCGACTTTTTCGACGTCGTCCCGCCGCGGGACCGAGTGGCGTTGATCGTGGCGTCCGAGGCAGGCGCGACCCAGCGACGGACGTACGGCGAGCTCTCCGCACGTTCTGACCAGGTGGCTGCTTTCCTGCGCTCGCTCGGTGTGGGGCGGGGCGACGCCGTACTCGTCTCACTGGGCAACACCGTTGCGCTGTGGGAAACGATGCTCGCCGCCATGAAGTTGGGCGCGGTCGTCATCCCGGCATCGACGCTGCTGGCCGCCTCCGACCTTGCCGACCGGGTGACGCGAGGCGGCGTGCGCGCTGCCGTCGTTGCCGCCGAGCTGGCCGAGCGCTTTGCGCCGGAATGGGCGCCTCCCGTCCGCGTGGCCGTGGGCGAGCCGGTCGACGGGTGGGTGTCGTTCGCTGCGAGTGCCGAGCACGCTGAAGGCTTCGAACCCGACGGGCCCACCAGCGGCGACGACCCGCTGCTCCTGTACTTCACGTCGGGCACCACGGCCACGCCGAAGCTCGTGTTGCACACCCATACGAGCTACCCGGTCGGCCACTTGACGACGTTGTACGCCCTCGGCCTCCAGCCCGGCGACGTCCACCTCAACATCAGCTCGCCAGGCTGGGCCAAGCACGCATGGAGCTCGTTCTTCGTGCCGTGGACCGCGGAGGCGACGCTCCTCGCCTTCGACTACGCGCGCTTCGAACCAGCCCCGTTGCTCGATGTGCTCGTCGACCAGCAGGTCACGACGTTCTGCGCGCCGCCGACGGTGTGGCGCATGCTGGTTCAGCAGGACCTGGCATCGCACCCTGTGCGCATTCGAGAGGCGCTGAGCGCCGGCGAGCCGCTCAACCCCGAGGTCATCGAGCAGGTGGAGCGCGCCTGGGGTGTGACGATCCGGGACTTCTTCGGGCAGACGGAGACCACCGCGCTTGTCGGCAACACGCCCGGACAGCCCGTGAAGGCGGGGTCGATGGGCCGGCCGCTGCCCGGCTACGACGTCGTGATCCTCGACGCCGACGGCAACCCGGCCGACGAGGGCGAGGTGTGCGTGGCGTTGGCGGAAGCGCCCGTCGGCATCATGGCCGGGTACCGCGACGATCCGGCGAAGACGGCGGAGGTGACGCGGGACGGCTACTTCCACACCGGTGACGCGGCGACTCGCGACGCCGAGGGCTACATCACCTACGTCGGGCGGATGGACGATGTGTTCAAGGCGTCCGACTACCGGCTCAGCCCCTTCGAATTGGAGAGCGTGCTGGTAGAGCACCCGGCCGTCGCAGAGGCCGCGGTCGTCCCGAGCCCTGACCGCCGGCGCAACGCCGTCCCCAAGGCATTCGTGGTGCTCGCCGATGGTCGACGACCAGAGATGAAGGTTGCCGAGAGCATCCTCGCTCACTGCCGTGCTCGCCTGGCGCCCTACAAGCGCATTCGTCGCATCGAGTTCGCGGAGTTGCCCAAGACGATCTCCGGCAAGATCCGACGCGTCGAGCTGCGTGCCCGTGAGATGGCGCGCGGTGAGGACCCTGCCCGTGCAGAAAACGAGTTCTGGGAACAGGACTTCACGCCATCTGGGGCGCCTTCGGGCAGTTGACCGCTGGGGGCCGGCGGGCAGGGCGGGCCCCCAGTCCCAACGCCGGTGAGCGAGGCGACTACACCGCTCAGAAGCCGAGCGAGCGGCCGATGATCTCCTTCATGACCTCGGTGGTACCGCCGTAGATCGTCGTCACACGAGCGTCTGCGTAGGCGCGGGCGATGGGGTACTCGAGCATGTAGCCGTAGCCGCCGTGCAGTTGCACGCAGCGGTCGACGACCCGCTTCTGGAGCTCGGTCGACCACCACTTCGCCATGGCCGCTTCCTCCGCCGTGAGCTCGCCGTCATTGAGGGCGACCACGCAGCGGTCGACGAACTCCTGGCCGATCCGCGTCTCCGTCTCGCACTCGGCCAGCACGAACTTCGAGTTCTGGAACGACCCGATCGGCTGGCCGAACGCCTTGCGCTCCCGGCAGTACTCGATCGTCCAGGCGAGTGCGGCGCGCGCCGCGGCCACGCCAGCCGCAGCGATCGACAGCCGCTCCTGCGGGAGGTTGTGCACCAGGTTGAAGAACCCCGTGCCTTCGTCGCCCAATCGGTTGGCGGCCGGGACCCGCACGTCGGTGAAGAACAACTCGGCCGTGTCCTGCGAGTGGAGGCCGATCTTCTCCAGGTTGCGCCCTCGTTCGAAGCCCGGCATCCCCCGCTCGACGACGAACAGCGACATGCCCCGGTGCTTCTGCGACGGGTCGGTCTTGGCCGCCACGATGACCAGGTCGGCGTTGATGCCGTTGGTGATGAAGGTCTTCGAGCCGTTGAGCACGTAGTCGTCGCCGTCGCGCACCGCGCTGGTGCGCATCGACGCCAAGTCGGAGCCGATGCCCGGCTCGGTCATGGCGATGGCGGTGACGAGCTCGCCCGAGCAGATGCCGGGCAGCCAGCGCTGCTTCTGCTCCTCGTTGCACAACGAAAGGAAATACGGCAGGCAGATGTCGTTGTGCAGGGTCAGGCCCAGCCCGGCGCCGCCGAGGCCGAGTCGCTGCGCCTCTTCGATCAGCACCAGGTTGTAGCGGAAGTCGTCGACGCCGCCCCCGCCGTACTCCTCGGGCACCGACATGCCCAGGAACCCGAGCGCCCCGGCCTTCCGGAACAGCTCGCGGTCGACAAGGCCCGCCCGCTCCCAGTCGAGGAAGTGGGGGACTGCCTCCTTCTCCAGAAATGCGGCGACGCTGGCCCGGAACTGCTCGTGCTCGTCTTCGAAGAGGGTGCGTTTCACTGGTTCGGCTCCACGCCCGTCCACCCTACGCGTCGTCCTCACCCTGCCCCCGCAGGGCGACGACGATCGGCCTTTTGCCCCCGACGCGCAAAAAGCTCATTCCGTGTCGCCCGCGTGCCGATAGACGAGAGGGGGAGAGTTGCGCACCGCGCGGGAAGGTGGCGTTTTGAGCACGATCCTCAGGCGATGGCGAAGAGTCGCCTTCGACTTCCTCCCCAAGGGCCACTCGTTGCCCGAGGAGGTCTGGCGAGTCCGCCACCGCACGCTCTCGTTCCTCTTGCGGGCCCACGTCGTCGGCCTCTTCATCCTCGGGCTCTCCCTCGGTGAAGGCCCGCTGCACAGCGCCCTCGAAGCTGCCATCGTCGGCGCCTTCGCTGTGGTGTCCTGGGCGTGCACCGCCCGCCGTGCCTTCGCGTCCGCCGTCACCGCTCTCGGCCTCGTGGTCGCCTCGGCCGTGCTCGTGCACCTGTCGAACGGCACCATCGAGATGCACTTCCACTTCTTTGTGATGGTCGGCATCTTGACCCTGTACCAAGACTGGCAGCCGTTCCTCCTGGCCATCGGCTTCGTCGTGCTCCACCACGGCGTGCTCGGGACGTTGACCCCGAGCGCCGTCTACAACCACCCCGCGGCGGTGGCCCAGCCGCTCCGGTGGGCCTTGATCCACGGCGTCTTCGTCCTCGCCGCCAGCGTCGCCAGCGTGGTCGCCTGGAAGCTCAACGAGGAACAGGCCATGCAGGACTCGCTGACCCGCCTCCCCAACCGCCGCTTGTTCCACGACCGGGTGGCGCACGGCATCGCCCGCACCTCGCGGCGCCCGATGTCGCTGGCCGTCGTCTACATCGACCTCGACGGCTTCAAGGACGTCAACGACAGCCTCGGCCACGCCGGTGGTGACCAACTCCTCGTCCTCGTGGCCGAGCGCATCCGCGCCTTGGTGCGGCCGTCGGACACGGCAGCGCGCATCGGCGGCGACGAGTTCGCGGTCCTCGTCGAGGAGATCGTCGGCGAAGCCGAAGCCCGGTACGTAGCCGAGCGCTTGCTCAGCGCCATGGCCGCCCCCTTCACCATCAGGGGCACGCAAGTCGTCGTCGGCGCCAGCGCAGGCATCGCCCTCGGGGAGCCCGGCACGACGATGGAAGACCTGCTCCTCAGGGCCGACGGCGCCATGTACGAGGCCAAGGCCGCAGGCCGTGGGTGCTGCCGGGTCGCAGGCCACGCCGAGCCCCCGCAGTCGCCGGCCCCCGCATCACCCGTCCGCGCCACGCACCCGTAGGCGCCGCCGCGACGGGCGCACTTCGCCGACCACCAAGTAGGCCGCGGGGATCAACATCAACACGCCGAGCAGCTGGGTGTTGCCCACGAGCAACCCCACGACGCCCGCTGCGCCGGGAAACGCATAACGCACCTTGCCGACCAGCGCCTTCGACCCCACTACCCAGGCGTCGGCCACGTCGTTGGCGTCGCCCTTGGTGCGAAAGCGCGGGCCGTCCGTGGTGGCTGTCACCTCGACGACGCGGTGGGTCACCTGCCACCCGCCGGGGCGCTGGAAGGTGATGACGTCGCCCACGTGCACGGCCTCGGGCCGCACCGGGTCGACGAAGGCCACGCCGCCCGACTGCAGCGTCGGTTCCATGCTCCCGCTGAGGACCAGCACCCCGTGCCACCCGAGCGCTTTGGGCACAACGAGCAGGCACGCCGCCGCCACCGCAAGGGCGGTGACGGCGACCTGCGCCAGGTAGGTGCCCACCCGGCGCAGGTCGCGGCCGCTCACAGCGTCGGCACGGCCACCGGCACGGTGACCGGCGGAACTGTCGACGCCGGATCGGTGGGCACCGTGGGCGGTACCCCATCGGGCACTGTCGGCTCCGGCACGGTCGGCTCCGGCACTGTTGCGTCGGGCACTGTCACCTCCGGTGGTGTGACCTCCGGGGGTGTGACCTCCGGCGGCGACGGCGTACCGACGATCGCCATCGTCGCCGTCGCTGTCGGCCCCACATTGCCGACCATGTCGACCGCCCATGCCCGCACCTCGTACGAGGCAGGGGCGAGGCCGGCAGTGGACGCCGCCCACGTCACCGACGTCGACGTGCCGCACCCGGTGCACGACGCCACCCGTTGCGTCCTCGACCCGTCAGGGGCGACGAACTGCACGGTCACCGTCGACACCGCAGAGACGGCATCGACGGCGGTACCCGTCACGTCGGCCAGGACCGACACAGGCGGGTCGGGCACGGTGATCGTGGTGGTGGGCCCGCTGTTGTCGACGCTCACTGGAGACGCCGACGAGCTCACCCGCTTGTTGGTAGGTGCGATGACCCGCACCGTGTAGTCGGTGCCGTCGTCGAAATCGCCCGTCGACCACGACAGCGAGCCGTAGTAACCCGGCGTGCCGTCGTCGATCGGCACGCGACCGACGCGGGTGAAGGCGTCGGTGCCCCGCCGCACTTCGACGTCGACGGGGGTGGTGCGATGGAAGCCGGCGTACGACCACCGCACCTCCACCACCCGGGCAGCCACCGAGTCGGCCGACGGCGACAGCAGGGTGAGGTTGGGGCTCGGGCCGGCCGCAGACCCGACGGCGGGAACGGCGGCAAGGCCGACCGCCAGCGCGAGGACGAGAGAACGTCGCACGGCTAGTTGTGAGGGCTCGGCGACTGGGTGGCCACGACCTTGACGAGGATGCCGGTGGCCGCCGACTGGCACCGGTTGTCGTCGGCGATGCGCACGGTGAGCGTCCCGTCGTGCGAGTCACCGGGGTCGTGGTCGGCGTCGGCGTCGCCTTGTTCGGCATCGCCGACCGGCACGCTGACCTCCTCGGTGAAGCAGCCGTCGGGCAGTCCGTCGAGTGCTTCGTCGCCGTCCTCGGTGATCGTCGTGGTCCACGTGGCCGACAGGCTGCTCGACCCCGCGCTCGCGTCGAAGGGCACCACGCAGTCGATCCCGGGTGCCATGTTCGAGCACTCGTCGCTGTCGAAGGCGAAGGTGGCGCTGTCGGTGCCGTTGATGCTGACGTTGACATTGCCGGCGCCCACTGGGCCGGCCCCCTCGGCGTCGTCGGTGAACGGTGCGTACGTCGCACCTCCGACGAGCAGAGCGGCCGCCGAGCCGAGGACGAGCGCCATGGTGGCGATGCGGCGGAGCATGCGAATCCCCCTTGTTCGTGACGGCCCGGCGGCTGCCGAGCACGTTCGTGGCGAGAACGGAGGGGACGGGAGCGGGCATACGCAGGTTGCCCGCGTTGGTGCATCACGAAGTTCGTGTAACCCGGATCGCGGGTGACATGCGTTACCGGCTGTCGTTCGCCTCGCCGGTGTCGTGCGGGCCGCGAAGTTGCCGGGAGGCGAGCACGCCCACCACGACGGCGACCACCGCCAGCCCGTCCGCCACGCCGATGCCGAGGCGGCGGCTCCAGCCCTCGGCCACGGCGATCGACAGGGCGGCGCCGCCCAAGCCGGTGCCCAAGCCTGCCCCGAGCGTGTCGGTCAACTGCAACGCCGCCGACGAACGGCCGACGCGGCCGGGTGGCGCTTCTTCGAGCACGATCAAGCTCGTCGTCGGCGAGGCCAGTCCCATGCCGAGGCCCGCCACGGCCCAGGCCAACGGGGCGACGAGGGCAGGAACGGCGGGCACCAGGATCGTGGCCATGGCCGCCACGCCGATGCCGACGAGCACGAAGCCTGCGCCGACCGTGCGCCTGCGCCCCCACGCCGTGCCTTTGCGCGACTGCACCCACGCGCCCGTGGCCCACGTCAGGGCGGCGAGGGTGAGCGACACGCCGGCCTCCGTGGTCGTCCAGCCCCGCAGTGACGTCAGGGCCAACGGCACGAAGGCTTCGGCGCCGAAGAAGGCGAACGACAACAACCCGCGCGAGGCGACGGCGGCAGGCAGCGGGCCCGCACCGCGCAGGGTGCCGGGCGGCACCAACCGCAGGAATGCCGGCAACGCCAGCACCAAGCCGATGACCACGGCGACGAGCCCGGCCAAGCGGTTGTCGGCTGCCAACCCGCCGAGCACCAGGCCCGCACCACCGGCCAGGCGCACGGCATCGAGGACGGGGAGCGCGTCGTGGCCCTCGTCGTTGGGGACCGGCTGGTGGCGGCGCAGCGACGGCAGCGTCAACGCACCGGCGACGGGGAGGACGGGTACGAGCCCGAAGAACACGGCCCGCCAGCCGAACTGCTCGGCCACCGCCCCGCCCACCGCAGGCCCGACGATGCCGGGCACGACCCAGGCCGACGACAACACCGCAAACAAACGTCCGCGCGCAGCGGGCGGATAGGCCATGGCCATGGCGACGTACGCCATGGCGAAGACGACGCCGCCACCGGCGCCTTGCACGGCTCGGGCCACGACGAGCAGCGGCATCGACGGCGCCAGGCCCGCGCCGAGCAGTCCGCTGCCGAAGAGGACGAGGCCCACCGCGAACGGCGCAGCCGGGCCTCGCCGGTCGCCGAGCGGCCCGGCGATGGCCACGCCCATGAGCATGGCCAACATGAAGGCGCTGAACGCCCAGCCGTACAGGCGGATCCCGTGCAACTCGTTGGCCACCTCCGGCATGACGGTGGCCGTCGCCAAGGCCTCGAAGGCGATCCCCGTCACCACCAGCAGCAGGCCGATGGTCAGCGGCCGGCGTCCCGGCGACAGCAGCCGCTCGTCGTCGGCCTGCTCGCTCATGGCCGGTAGCGTCGCACCTGTGCGGATCCTCAGCGTGCACCGGTACCCCGTGAAGTCGATGCAAGGGGAACGACCCGGGTGGGTGGAGGTGGCTACCGGTGGCGTCGTCGGTGATCGTTGTTTCGGTGTGCTCGACACCAGCACCGGTCGGGTGCTTTCCGCCAAGGAGGAGCCCCGCTTGCTCCATGCGTTCGCCCGCACCGTCGACGGCGCCGTGGCGGTGGCGTTGCCGAACGGCGAGCGCGGCGACGACGCTTCGTTGTCGGCGTGGCTGGGCCGGCCCGTTGTGTTGCAGGAGGCGGACCGCAGCGCGCGTGGCACCTTCCAAGCACGCTGCGACCACCTCGACGACGGGTCCGAGCCGGTGGAGTGGAGCGGCCCGGAAGGCTCGTTCCACGACGACGCCCCCGTGCACCTGTTGACGATAGCGTCGCTGCGGGCCATGGCCGCCGTGGCTCCCGCGCAGCAGTGGGAGCTGCGGCGTTTCCGGCCCAACCTGGTGGTGGAGGTCGACGACGACGGGTTTGTGGAGGACGGCTGGATCGATGGCCGCCTGCGCGTCGGCGAGGTCGTGCTCGAGCCGTTCAAGGCCACCAGCCGCTGTTCGATGATCGGTCGCTCGCAGCCCGCAGGCGTGGCGGCCGACCGCGATGTCATCCGGGCCGTGCGCGACCACCACGGGTTCAACCTCGGGGTGCACGCTCGGGTGGTGGTGGGGGGCCGCATCGAGGTCGGCGCCCGAGTCGAGCGCGACGAGGGGTGACCCCTAGCATCTGCCGTCATGCAGATCACAGGAGCAGCCGCATTGGTAACCGGGGGCGCGTCGGGACTGGGTGAGGCGACCGTGCGCCACCTGGCCGGTGCGGGCGTCGACGTCACCATCCTCGACCGCAACGCCGAGCAGGGCGAGGCGCTCGCCAAGGAGCTCGGGGGCGCCACCAAGTTTGTGGCCGCCGACGTCACCAAGCCCGCCGAGGTGGCCGAGGCCGTGGCCATGGCAGGCGAGAGCAGCCCGCTGCGCATCGCCGTGAACTGCGCAGGCGTGGGCATGGCCATGCGCACCATCGGCCGCGATGGCAGCCCCCACGACCTCGACACCTTCCGCTTCGTCGTCGAGATCAACCTGGTCGGCACGGTGAACGTCATGACGCAGGCGGCGTCGGCCATTTCCAAGACCGAGCCGCTGGCCGACAACGAACGCGGCGTGATCGTCAACACCGCGTCGATCGCCGCCTTCGACGGCCAGATCGGCCAGCTCGCCTACTCGGCGTCGAAGGGCGGGGTCGTGGCCCTCACGCTGCCCGCCGCTCGTGACCTGTCGGCCGTGGGCATCCGCGTCGTCACCATCGCGCCGGGGACCTTCGACACCCCGATGCTGGCGACGCTGCCCCAGGAGGCGCGTGAGGCGCTGGGCGCGGGCATCCCCTTCCCCAAGCGGTTGGGCAACCCGGCCGAGTTCGGCGAGCTGGTGCACAGCATCGCCACAATCTCCGCCCTCAACGGCGAGGTCATCCGCCTCGACGGCGCCCTCCGCATGCCCCCGAAGTAACGGGGCGTGAGGCAAACCGGACGTCGTCCCGTGTGTTGATGCTGCAACGAGGACGACGTTCGGCAGTCACCGGCGCTGATGGGGCTGACGGACGCAGGCGCTAACCAACCGATGTTCGGAGCGCGGCGAAAAGACTTGCGATGTCGTCGTCGGTTACGGCATCGGAGCGCATCGCCAGCGACGCACCCCAGGCGCCGACCTGTTCGTCGGCCACGGCTGCGTCCTTCTGCAACCTGAACAGGACCGTCGCCGGTGATGCGGTCGGTGATGCGAACTCCAGTTCCATCGTCACGGCGCTGATGTGATGGCTGAACGCCAGGTCAACGCCCAGGGTGTCGAACCGGGTGGCGACGAGCACTCCCAGTCGCTCAGGCCAGGTGACGACGGACGGGAGCTCGGCAAATCCAAGTGTTTCGATATCGCGAATGAGTCGCGGCAGTGATTCATCGCGCTCTCGTGGCGAGGTTTCTTCGCGTGCAGCACTGTCCGGGATCGCACGGATCGAGTACCGCGCCGCTTCTCCCTGGCCATTGACGACGACCGGTGGTGCTTCTTCGAAGCGCCACCGGCCTCCGAGTGTCGCAGCGAAGTCTGGCAGTGGGCGTGGGTCCAGCCGTGCGATTTCACAGGTGATCGCCAAGCCGTCCACGCTGCCCAGCGCTTTCTGTTTGATGCCGCGCTCCCAGCCTCCTTCCTCGCCCCCCGGCGCCGAGTACCTCATCACAAGCCGTCCGGTCGGGCTCAGCGGGACCCGAGGAACGAGTTCGAACTCGAGAACGGCCGCCCCGCGCTCGGTCCGGTCATGGGCTCCCGCTACCCACCCCCATCGCCGTGGGATCGACCGCGGTAGTGGGACGGTGCGACCGATGACCTGTTGGAAGCTCCCGATCGCTCGCAATCATCCACCCTTGCCGGTTTCGCGGTACCTCTGCCCGCCCGGAGTACCCGCTGCCCGGAATCCGGGCAGCGGGTACTCCGGCCTTACGGGGCGACGGTGGCCAGGCCGATGGTGGGCTGGAAGGCGGGCAGGCCGAGGGCGTTGACGGCGCCGTAGTGCTGGGCGTCGCCGAAGGCCCACGTGCTGCCGTCGTTGGCCTGCACCCAGTAGCCGTTGCCGGTAGCGCTGGTCACGATCTTGGTCCCTTGCGGCCAGCGGCACAGGCCCACGCCCGGCAGCGACCCGTAGAACGGGGCGTCGCCGAAGCTGAACACGCCGCCGTCGGCGCCCAGCAGCCAATAGCCGTTGCCGCCCTTGGCCACCGCCATGCCGAGCACGGTGGTGTTGATGCCGAGGCCGGGGACCGAGCCCATGAAGGTGGCGTCGCCGAAGGTGAAGATGCCGCCGTCGGATGCGATGAGCCAGTAGCCGTTGCCCGATGACGTGGGGGCCATGCCGTTGACCGGCTTGTTGAGGCGGATGCCGCCGGTCGAGCCGAAGAAGGTGGCGTCGCCGAAGGTGAAGATGCCGCCGTCGGAGGCCACCAGCCAGTAGCCCTGGCCGCTGCGGGTCGGGGCCATCCCGACGATGGGCTGGTTCAACCGCATGCCCCCGGTCGACCCGAAGAACTGGGCGTCGCCGAAGCTGAAGATGCCGCCGTCACGGGCGACCAGCCAATAGCCGCGGCCGGTCGGGGTGGCCGCCATGCCGACGATGGGCTGGTTCAGCCGCATGCCGCCGGTGGAGCCGTAGAAGGCAGCGTTTCCGAAGCTGAAGATGCCGCCGTCGGCGCCCAACACCCAGTAGCCCGCCGCCGAGGCATTGCTCGGCGCGCCCGCCGGGTTGCTGCCGTAGCCGCAACGGGTGCCCGCCGGCAGGCCTTGCGCCAAGCGCAGGCTCGTCCACGGGTTGATGGCCGTGCCGTCGGGGCGCACGATCTCGAAGTGGAGGTGCGGTGCGGTGCCCTCGGCGTTGCCGCTGTCACCGAGGAAGGCGACGTGCTGGCCCGCCCGCACGTTCGAGCCGGTGCCGATGCCGGGAGCGAAGATGGCGTTGGACGGGTTGGCCCCGTCGTCGGTGCCGGGCGTGTCGTTGTTGATGTGGATGTAGCGGTACTGCCAGCCCTCGGCATCGCGGATCGTCAGCATGTTGCCCGACAGGCCGCTCGAGTCGACGCGGGTGAAGGTCACGCGGCCGTCGACCGTCGAGAGCAGCTTCTGCATTTTGGCGCCCATGAGGTCGTTGCCCGCATGGGAGCGCCCGCCGCTGCGGGGGTCGCCGAAGTCGTCGGAGAACTGCACCGCCCCCTCGACGGGGAAGTGGATGCGCCGGTACTCAGGCTCGTTGGCCGAGGCCTTGGGGCCGAGCACCAAGCCACTGGCCAGGCTCAGCACGGCAACTGCACCGGCGAAGATCTTGTTGCGCATGTCGGGGGACTACCTCTCTCGCAGCGGCAGGGCGGCGCGAGGAGGTCATGGCGCCGCCGCTGCCCGTTCTCCCGAGGTATTGAATCGACCGGAACGGCCGATTCCTTTAGACGGCGGCGGCCGTCTCCCGTGCGGTCTCGGCCACGACCGGCGCCGGCGTGCGCGGTTCGCGGAGGAACAAGTAGGTCACGGGGACGATGTAGCCGACCCAGGCGACGACCTGTTCGAGTGACGGCCGGGGGTCCCAGCCGAACAGGGCCGCGAGCATCTTGCCGCCCTCCGTCCGTTGCGTGAGCCACGACACGCTTGTGACGTCGTAGACGCTGTCGGCCACCGTCCCGAGGTCGCCCGCCGACTGCAGGAACAACACCGTGCGGGCCATGAGGCCGGCGGCGAACACGACGATGATCATGCCGGTCACCCGGAAGAACAGGCGCATGGGCAGCTTGCGCCCGCCCACGTAGACCATGAGGCCGAGGGCGATGGCGATGGCCAGGCCGAGCACGCCGCCGAGCAGGACTTGCCCACCGCCGGCCGAGGTGCTGGCCGCCAGGAGGAACAGCGCCGCTTCTATGCCCTCGCGGATGACGGCCATGAAGGTGACGAGCATGACGGCGCGGTGCGGGTTGTCGCTGCCCAGCGCGTTGTCGACCTTCTGCTCCAGCTCGCCCTTGATGGCCCGGGCCTGCCGGCGCATCCAGAACACCATCCAGGTGAGGACGAGCACCGCAGCGAACGACACCGCGGCGAACGCCCGCATGCGGGCGGCGCCGACCAGGTTGCCGAGGGTGAGGCGCACGACCACGCCGACGGCCAGCGAGCAGGCGGTGGCGGCGGCCACGCCCAGCCACGCCGAGCGGCCGAGGTCGAGGCGGCCGATGCGCCGCAGATAGGCGAAGACGATGGCGACGACGAGGGCTGCTTCGAAGCCCTCGCGAATCATGATGAGCAGCGCCGGAACCATGTTAGGCAAGCCTAACGAGCGTCGGGAGGACCGGCAAAGTCGGGCGCAGCCGGCAGAAGGGAACGAAACTGCCGAGGCGCGCGTCAGTTCGGCATGGATCTCGTAGAAGGAGCGCTCGTGGTCGAGCACGACCTGGCGGGCTTGTACGAGGAGCTGTGGCCGTCGATGGTCCGCCTCGCCAAGCTGCTCGTCGGCTCCGACGCCGCGGCCGAAGACGTGGTGCAGGACGCCTTCCTCGCCGTGTCGCCCAAGCTCGGCGGGCTCGACAACCCCCGTGGCTACCTGCGCACCGCAGTGGTGAACATGGCCAAGGGCCGGCACCGGCGGGCGGCGGTGGCCGAGCGCCACCAACCCGAACCGCCTCGGGTGAGCGGCGACCCCGAGATCGACGAGACGTGGGCCGTGCTGGCCCGCCTGCCGTACCGGCAGCGCGCCGTGCTCGTCCTGCGTTTCTACGAAGACATGTCGGAAGCCGACATCGCGAACGTCCTCGCGTGCCGGCCAGGAACGGTGAAGTCGGCGACGCACCGCGCGCTCGCTCGCATGAGGGAGGAACTGTCGTGAAGCTCTCCGAGCACGAGGTCGAAGCCCGGCTGCGTCGCACCTTCGAGGTCATGGCCGACACGCCGCTCGACGACGCCACCGTCATGCAGTTGCCTGCCCGGCGGGCACCGCGTGCCGCATTGGCCGTGGCGCTGGCGGCAGCCGCTCTCGTGGCCGGCGTGGTCGCCGTGCAGGTCCGGCCGTCGAAGCCCGTCTCGACAGTGGCCGACTCGCCTGCGGGGCAGGAGGACCTGGCGTCCTTCCTGCTCACCGACGAGGAGTCGGCCTTGCTGTTCCGCGCCGAGCAGCGCTTGGTGCACGACTGCATGAAGGCCGCGGGCCACCGCTACGACGAGACCGACGTGTCGGCGGGCGGCCTCGACCCCGAGTGGAGCCGTCTCGGCCGCACCGACGCGCGCCGCGCCGACGAGCTCGGTTACGCGACGCCTGCGGGGCCAGGCGGGGCCAACGCAGCACAGAAGGAGTTGCAGACGGCCTCGCAGCGCGACAGGTGGTCACAGGCCTACGACGGCCAGCCTCACTCGGGCGGCCCTGCGGGCGACGGGGTCCCGCTGACAAACCCGGTCACGGGCGAGCAGACCGGCGCCCAGACCTCGGGCGGGTGCTTCGGCCAATCGCAGCGGACGCTCTACGGCGACCAGGCTCGCCACACGTCGCTCGCCAGTTGGATCGGCAACGAGGTGCGCAGCGCCGTCGAGCGCGATGCCGTCGCCGACCCTCGTTTCGACGCCGGCATCAAGGCGTGGTCGTCGTGCATGACGGCGAAGGGCTACGCCTACACCGACCCCTTCGGCCCGGTGCAGGAGTTCGCCAGTGACGCCACCACGGCGAAGAGCGAGCGAGAGCGAGCGGTGGCCCGAGACGACGTCGCCTGCAAGGACGCCGTCGGCCTCGTGCGCATCTACCAGGACCTCAAGGCCGAGCACGGTCGGGCGGTGGTGGCCGAGTACGAGCAGTTGCTGGCGGAGTACCGGGCCATCGTCGACCGTGCCCTCGCCAAGGCCCGGACGGTGGTCGCCACCCCGTAGGCCGGCGGGGCGGGCTATGCAGTCGGGATGGACTTCGTGCAGGTGTTCGGCCGGGCGGCGGCCGACTACGACAGCGTCATCCCCTTCTTCCGCACGTTCGGCGAACGGCTGGTCGACTACGTCGACGTGCAGCCGGGCGACGACGTGCTCGACCTCGCCTCCGGCCGGGGCGCCACGGTGTTCCCGGCGCTGGCCCGAGGAGCCGGCGTGGTGGCCACCGACCTGGCGCCGGAGATGGTCGAGGCGCTGCGGGCCGACGGGGTCGACGCCCGGCTCATGGACGCCCAAGAACCCGAGGGCAATGCCGACTACGACGTGGTCCTGTGCGCCTTCTCCGTGGGCTTCCTGCCCGACCGAGCCACGGCGTTCGCCAACTGGCGACGGGTCCTTCGCAACGGCGGGCGGGTGGGGCTGTCGGTGCCGACGGGCGCCAACGACGAGATGATGTTCTTCGGCGACGTGGCCAAGCAGTTCGTCGCGATGCCGCCGCCGTTTCCGCCCGGCGACATCCGGGCCGAGCTCACCGCCGCGGGCTTCACCGGCGTGGAAGAGCACGACGACGAGGCCCTCTTCGTCTTCCCCGACGAAGAGGCTTGGTGGCGGTGGGTCAACAGCCAAGGCCAGCGCGCCGCCATCGAACGGGTGCCTGCCGACAGGCTCGATGCCTTCAAAGAGGCCTGCTTCGAACGGCTGCGCCCCAGCCGCCAACCCGACGGCTACCACCTGGTGCAGCGGGCTCGTTACACCCGCTGCCAGTCCTTCCACACCGGGTCGTAGCCCGCGGCGCGCAACACGGCCGCCACCTCGTCGGCCGATCGCGTGTCGGACACTTCGAACTGCGGCTCGGCGTCACTGGGCGCCGCGTAACCGCCGGGCTCCGTATGCGAGCCCGCCGACATCGAGGTGATGCCCAGTCGCACCAGCGCATCGCGCAAGGCGGGCGACTCCCGCGTCGACAGCGTGATGCCGAGGTCGGGCAGCAAGAGCCGCAGGGCGCACAGCAGTTGCACGAACTCGGGGTCGTCGACCGGGTCGGCCGGCGGCGTCTCCAGGCCGGCGGCGGGCCGCAGGCGGGGCAGGCTCATCGACACCTCGCAGCGCCAGTGCCGCTTGATCAGCGCCCGGGCGTGCACGGCCACGGCCAGCGCCTCCAAGCGCCAGTCGCCGTGCAGGCCGAGCAGGGCACCGATGCCCAGCCGCCGCATGCCCGCCTCCGCGCCCCGGTCGGGAGCGGCCAAGCGCCAGTCGTAGTTGCGCTTCTTACCCTTGAGATGCACATCCGCGTACGTGGTGCGGTCGTACGTCTCCTGGTACACGACCAAGCCGTCGCAGCCCGCCTCCACCAAGCGGCGGTAGGTGTCGGTGTCCCACACCTGCACCTCGATGGAGATCATGGGCATGACCGGTGCCACCGCCCGCACCACGTCGACCAAGTAGTCCTTGCTCACGATGCGGGCGTGCTCGCCTGCCACCAGCAGCACGTGGCGGAAGCCGCGGTCGCGCAAAGCAGTGACCTCGGCCACCACCTCGTCGACCGCCAACGTGCGCCGAGCGATCTCGTTGCCCGCCGAGAACCCGCAGTACGTGCACGTCGACACGCACTCGTTCGACACGTACAGCGGGGCGAACAACTGCACTGTGCGACCGAAGCGGCGCACCGTCGATTCATGGGCGGCGCGGGCGATGTCCTCCAGACGGGGGACGGCGGCGGCCGACAGCAGCGCCGCGAAGTCGGCGGGGGTGCGACGGGTCGCCGCCAAGGCGCGGGCGACGTCGGCGGGCGTGGCCCGGTCGACGAGCGCACGCAAGGCGCCGAGGTCGACGGCCAGGAAGTCGGCCGCGGCGGTGCCGTCGGGCACGCCCGCGGGGCGCGACTCGAGCTCGATCCTCACGACAGGAAGCCGGTCAGCGGCGAGGACGCTTCCGCCTCCCGCTTCACCGCAGGCAGGCCGGCGACGTAGCCCTCGCGTCCGGCCTCCACTGCCTTGCGGAACGCCGCGCCCATGGCCACGGGGTCGGCCGCCGTGCCGATGGCGGTGTTGACCAACACGGCATCGGCGCCCAGTTCCATGGCTTCGGCGGCTTGGCTGGGCGCGCCGATGCCCGCGTCGACCACCACGGGCACGAGCGACTGCTCCACGATGATCTCGATGGCCGCCTTGGTGCGCAGCCCTTGGTTCGACCCGATCCACGAGCCCAGCGGCATGACCGTGGCGCAGCCCACCTCTTCCAAGCGTTTGCACAACACGGGGTCGGCCGAGCAGTACGGCAGCACCACGAAGCCCTCGGCGCACAACACCTCGGCGGCGCGCAGCGTCTCGATGGGGTCGGGCAGGAGGTAGCGGGGGTCGGGCGTCACTTCGAGCTTCACCCACTCGGGCATGCCCGCGGCCCGGGCCAGCCGGGCCAGTCGCACCGCTTCGTCGGCGTCGACGGCGCCGCTGGTGTTGGGCAGCAGTTGCACCCGACCGTCCGCCGGGATGGCGTCGAGGATGTCTTCGTCGGCCGTGAGGTCGACCCGCCGCAAGGCCACGGTGACCATCTCGGTGCCGGAGGCGACGATGGTGTCGCGCAGCGACGACAGCGACGGGAACTTGCCGGTGCCGAGGAACAGGCGCGAGCCGAACACTCTGCCGCCGATGACCAACCGATCCTGCATGCCACGCTCCCTTGGCCCGCATTACCGGGCCGGTCTTCCGAGGGTCGCGAGCCGTGCGAACTCGCCTCTCAGCCCGGCGCGCCGAGCTCCCCTGCGTCATCGCTAGCGTACCGCCGATGCGTTACTGGACCGTCGAGGAAGCCCGGGAGTACCTGCCCCGGCTGCGCGAGCTGCTCGACGTGCTCCAGCGGGCGTCGGTGGTGGCGGGCAAGCCCCGCACAAACGGCCATGGCCTCCGCCCCGGCGACGACCCCGAAGCGGCGGCGGCGGAACTGGCGGCGAGCGACATCGTCGTGCGCGACCCCACGGTGGGCTTGGTCGACTTCGCCGCCGTCGGGGAGGATGACGTCGTGTACTTCCTCTGCTTCCGGCTCGACGACGCCGACCTGGCGTGGTGGCACCTGCCGGAAGAAGGCTTCCCCGGCCGCAAGCCGCTCCCTCGGGGCGCATCTTGAGCACCCGGAAGCTGATCATCGCCGCCCTCGTCACGGGCCTCGCCATCCTGGTCGCCTTCGCCCTCCAGGTGACCCTGGCAACACGCTGACGGGCAGAAATAGCCCGGTTCGGCGGTTGGGTAGGCTGCGGGCCGAGAAACCAGGGAGGTGGTCCCCACGGCCGAGCAGTTCGATGTCGTCGTCGTTGGCGGCGGCCCAGGCGGGTATGCCGCAGCGCTCTACGGAGCAGCAGCGGGCCTGAGCGTCGCAGTCGTCGAGAAGGACAAGGTCGGGGGAACCTGCCTCCACCGGGGATGCATCCCGGCAAAAGAGTTCCTGGAGACGGCGAGCGTGTTCCGCACCGTCGCCGGCGCCAAGGAGTTCGGCGTGCTCGCCGACCAGCCCGCAGTGGAGTTCGCCACCAGCCAGGCCCGCAAGCAGAAGGTCGTCGACCAACTGTGGAAGGGCCTGCAGGGCCTGATGAAGCGGCGCAAGATCACCATCGTGTCGGGCACCGGCACACTCACCGCCGACAAGACGGTCAAGGTCAGCGACGGCACCGAGCTCAAGGGCCGCCACGTGATCCTCGCTGCGGGCTCCGTGGCCCGCACGATCCCCGGCTTCGAGGTCGACGGCCGTTACGTCATGACCTCCGACGAAGTCCTCATGCTCGACAAGCTGCCCAGTTCGGCCGTCGTCATCGGCGGCGGGGCCATCGGCTGCGAGTTCGCCTCGATGATGAGTGACCTCGGCGTGCAGGTGACGATCCTCGAAGCGCTGCCCAAGCTGCTGCCGGGGTGCGACGCCGACGTCGTGGCCGTGGTGGCCAAGTCGTTCCAGAAGCGCGGCATCGACGTGAAGCTCGGCGTCAAGGTGCACGGCCACCAGCCGGGCGATTCCGGCACCACCGTGAAGTTCGGCGAAGGCGAGCAGATCACCGTCGACACCGTGGTCATGTCGGTCGGCCGCCGCCCCTACTCCGACGGGTTGGTCGACGGGGTCGAGGGCGTGCAGATCGACCAGCGCGGCTTCGTCGCCGTCGACGAGTACATGCGCACCGGCGAGCCCGGCGTCTATGCCGTGGGCGACCTGGTGGCCACGCCGGCCTTGGCCCACATCGGCTTCGCCGAGGCCATCGTCGCCGTCAAGGACATCCTGGGCGAGAAGCCCGTGCCCGTCGACTACGGCAAGGTCCCGTGGTGCATCTACTGCCATCCCGAGGTCGCCTTCGCGGGCATGTCGGAGGAAGCCGCCCGGGAAGCGGGCTACGACGTGATCGCCAAGAAGGACCCGTTCATCGGCAACGGCCGAGCCCTCATCGTGGGCGAGCCCGAGGGCATGGTGAAGGTCATCGCCGAGAAGGGCCCCGACGGCAAGGCCGGGCGCATCCTCGGCGTCCACATGGTGGGGCCGTGGGTCACCGAACAACTGGGCCAGGCCTACCTGGCCGTGAACTGGGAGGCCACCCCCGACGAGGTGGCCCAGTACATCCAGCCACACCCGACGCTCTCCGAGGTGTTCGGTGAGACGGTGCTGGCTTTGACCGGGAGAGGGTTGCACGCCTGATGGCCGACATCACGATGCCGCAGCTCGGTGAGACCGTCACCGAAGGCACGATCACCCGCTGGGCCAAGAAGGTCGGCGATTCGGTGGCCGAAGACGAGGTGCTGTTCGAAGTCTCGACCGACAAGGTCGACTCCGAGGTGCCCTCGCCCACCGCCGGCGTGATCACCGAGATCCTCGTGCAGGAAGGCGAGACCGTGCCGGTGGGCGCCAAGCTCGCCGTCATCGGCGACGCCGGTTCCGCACCTGCGCCTGCGCCTGCGGCTGAGCCCGAGGCCGAAGCGCAGCCCGAGCCCGAGCCCGACAACAGCGCGGGGTCCGGGTCGGAGGGCGGCTCCGGTGGTCCGGCGCCCCAGGCCATGGAGGGCGACTCGCCCGCCGAGGTGGCGGCCAAGGCCGAACAAGCGGGCGCCACCCAGGAGCAGGCCACGGCGATCGCCACCCAGGACGCACCCTCGGAGCCCGAGCCCGAGCCCGAGCCCGACAGCGACGCGTCGAGCAACGGCGGTGGCGGCGACAGCCGCGTGCTGTCGCCCGTGGTGCGCCGGCTCATCGCCGAGCACAACCTGCAGCCCGATGCCATCCCCGGCACCGGCGCAGGCGGCCGCATCACCCGCGCCGACGTGCTGGCGTTCATCGACAAGGGCGGGGCCGCCGCGCCGGCTTCCGCCCCCGAGGCGCCCAAGCCGCAGCCGCAAGCGGCGCCCGCGGCGGCCGCACCGGCACCGGCGCCCGCACCCAAGCCCGCACCGGCGCCGTCGACGGTCACCGCAGGCGAACGCGACGAGGTCGTGGCCTTCTCCAACATCCGCCGTCGCACCGCCGAGCACATGCGTCGGTCGGTCGACACCTCGCCCCATGCCGTCGTCATCATGGAGGTCGACTACGAGAACGTCGACCGGGTGCGCGGCCCGCAGCGCAAGCGGTTCAAGGACGAGGAAGGCGTCAGCCTCACCTACCTCCCGTTCATCGCTCGTGCCGTCATCGACGCCATCCGCGAGTTCCCCCACGTCAACGCCTCCATGGGCAACGACGAGTTGCTCGTGCACCGCTACGTCAACCTCGGCATCGCCGTCGACATGGACTTCCAGGGGCTCATCGTCCCCGTCGTCCACGACGCCGACGGCAAGCGGCTGCGGGCGCTGGCGCGGGAGATCGGCGACCTCGGCGCCCGGGCCAAGGCCCGCAAGCTCGGCGCCGACGACATCGTGGGCGGCACCTTCACCCTCACCAACGTGGGCGGCTACGGCACGGCCATGACCATCCCCATCATCAATCAGCCCCAGGTCGCCATCCTCTCCACCGACGGCGTCAAGCCCAAGCCGGTGGCGGTCCCGCTGCCCGACGGCGGCTACGGCATCGCCGTGCACCCGGTCGGCCACCTCGTGCTGGCCTTCGACCACCGGGCCTACGACGGCGCCTACGCGGCGGCCTTCCTGGCCAAGGTCAAGGACATCCTCGAGACGCGCGACTGGGCGCAGGAACTGGCCTGATGCTGCACGCCCGGTGGCTCGGGCGAGTCCGTTACGCCGACGCCGACGCATTGCAGCGGGCCTTGTTCGCGGCCCGCGACCAGTGGCTGCTGCTGCTCGAGCACCCGCACGTGTACACCCTCGGCGTGCGGGCCGACCTGAGCCATGTGCTCGTCCCGCCTGCCGACGTGGGCGCCGAGCTGACGCGGGCCGACCGGGGCGGCGACGTCACCTACCACGGCCCCGGCCAACTGGTCGGCTACCCCATCCTCGACGTGCCCACCGGGCCGCGCTCGCGGCCCAACTACGTGCACTCGATCGAGCAGTTGGTCATCGACGTGCTGGCCGACCTCGGCCTGCCCGGCGCCACCCGGCTCGACGAGTACCCGGGCGTCTGGGTCGAGGACCGCAAGATCTGCGCCATCGGCGTGCGGGTGACGCGGGGCCGCTCCATGCACGGCTTCGCCCTGAACGTCGACCCCGACCTGTCGATGTTCGGCCACATCGTCCCGTGCGGCATCGCCGACAAGGCCGTGACCTCGTTGCAGGCGGAAGGACTCGACGTCTCCATGAAAGAGGTCGTCGACGCTGTGGTGGCGCGGGCGGCCGAGCGGTGGGGCGAGGTCGAGCGCCAGGACGTGGCGTGGCGGGTGGCGCCCGAAGACCTGTCGTCGTTCACCCGCACCGGCGGCACGGCCGTGCGGCTGCTCGGCCGGCTGGCCGAGGCGGGCGTGTCGGGCGGCTTGGCTGTCGAGGAACGCAAGCCCGAGTGGCTGCGGGTCAAGGCGTCGATGGGCTCCGAGTTCCGCGACCTCAAGAAGCGCATGCGCAGCCTCGACTTGGTGACGGTGTGCGAGGAAGCGGGCTGCCCCAACATCTTCGAGTGCTGGGCCGACGGCACCGCCACCTTCATGATCAACGGCGAACGCTGCACGCGAGCGTGCGGGTTCTGCCTGGTCGACACCCGCAAGCCCGAGGCGTTGGAGGCCGACGAGCCCGAGCGGGTGGCCCAAGCGGTGGTCGACATGCAGCTGGCCCACGCGGTGGTCACCGCCGTGGCCCGCGACGACCTCGACGACGGCGGAGCAGGCGCCTTCGCCGACACCATCGAGGCAATCCACCGTCGTTCGCCGGGCACCGCCGTCGAGGTGCTGATCTCCGACTGCAAGGGCGACCCCGAGGCGCTGCAGCGCATCTTCGACGCCCGCCCGGAGATCCTCAACCACAACCTGGAGACGGTGGCCCGCCTGCAACGAGCGGTGCGCCCGTCGGCCTCCTACGCCCGCAGCCTGGCCGTGCTGGCTCGGGCCAAGGCTGCGGGCCTCGTCACCAAGTCGGGGATCATCCTCGGCATGGGCGAGACCGAGGACGAAGTGCTCGCGGCGTTGGCCGACCTGCGCGGCGTGGGCGTCGACATCGTGACCGTCGGCCAGTACCTGCGGCCCACCGGCCACCACCTCCCGGTGGCGCGGTGGTGGACGCCCGACGAGTTCGAACGGCTGCGGCTGGCGGGCACGGCGATGGGCTTCGCCCACGTGGAGGCGTCGCCGCTCACGCGGTCGAGCTACCACGCCAAGCAGGCGGCGTCGTCAGCGACCGAGCAGGGTGAACGGCGCTTCGTCGGAGCTTGAGCAGAAGGCGATGTCGCCGTCGAAGTCGGCCTGCCACTGGTCGCCCCGGGCGATGCTTGTGGCTGCGTTGGGGTCGAGCGTCGTCTTGAGGTCGTGACGGGCATGGCCCTCGGCATCGGTGGTGGCCTCGCCTCGGTAGACCTCGGCGCCGTCGTCGAGCACCACGAACTCCACGTCCTGGCCGGGCACGCCGACCCCGCTCGCCGTGAGGCGGGCGTGCAGCATGGCGGCGGCCGACAGGCTCACCTTCTCGGCGGCCGTCGCCTCCATGGAGGTCGTGGCGCAGTCGGCGCCGTCCTCGCAGGCGACGAGCATCGTTAGGGTGAGAGCGATGAGACCGGAACGTGTGGCGGCGGTTCGTGCCCGCATGCAGGACCTCCAGATCGATGCGTTGCTGTTGTCACTCGGAGCGGACCTCCCGTGGCTCACCGGCTACGAGGCGATGCCGCTGGAACGTTTGACGATGTTGGTGCTGCCGAACGACGACGACGCCGTGTTGGTGGTGCCCGCCTTGGAGGCGCCCCGGGTGGCGGTCGACGACTCCATCTTCACATTGCGGCCGTGGGGCGAGACGGACGATCCCGTGGAGATCGTGGCCTCGCTGGTCGGGGAGCGGCGGCGGCTGGCCGTGTCGGACCGCACGTGGGCCATGTTCGTGCTGGCGTTGCAGCAGCGGCTGCCCGCCGCCTCGTGGTCGGCGGCCTCGGCGGTAACGGGTCCCCTGCGGGCGGTGAAGGACGCAGGCGAAGTGGCGGCGTTGCGAGCGGTGGCGGCGGCCGCCGACCGGGTGGCGGCTCAGCTGCTGGGCGGCGACATCGGGTTGCTGGGGCGCACCGAGGCCGAGGTCTCGGCCGACCTCTCCGCCCGGCTGCGGGCCGAGGGGCACGACCGGGTGAACTTCGCCATCGTCGGCTCCGGCCCCAACGCGGCGAGCCCGCACCACGAGCCCGGCGACCGGGTGATCGGCGTCGGCGAGTCGGTGGTGTGCGACTTCGGCGGCACCATGGACGGCTACTGCTCCGACATCACCCGCACGGTGTTCACCGGCGCGGCTCCGCAGGAGTTCCGCGAGCTGTACGGGGTACTGCAGTCGGCCCAAGCCGCAGCGGTGGCCGCTGCTGTGGTGGGCACGCCGTGCGAAGAGGTCGACGCCGTGGCCCGGCGCATCATCACCGACGCCGGCTACGGCCCGCAGTTCATCCACCGCACCGGCCACGGCATCGGCGTGGAGGAGCACGAGGACCCCTACCTGGTAGCGGGCAACGCCACGCCCTTGGTGGCGGGCCACGCCTTCTCGGTGGAGCCGGGTATCTACGTCAGCGGCCGTTGGGGTGCCCGCATCGAGGACATCGTGGTGGCCGCCGATGACGGCCCCGAGCCGCTCAACACCGTGTCGCACGACCTGGCGGAGGTGGGCTGATGGACCTCGGCATCGCCGGGCGGGTGGCGCTGGTGACTGCGGCGTCGAAGGGCTTGGGCCGCGGCGCGGCCCTGGCGTTGGCGGCCGAAGGCGTGAAGGTGGTGATCTGCGCCCGGGGCCGCGACGCGCTGGCGGAAACGGCGGCGGCCATTGCCGAAGCGGGCGGCGAAGCGCTGGCCGTCCCGGCCGACGTGACCGAGCCCGCGCAGCCCGCGGCGCTGGTGGCTGCGGCAGTACGACACTTCGGCCGCCTCGACATCGTCGTGGCCAACGCGGGCGGCCCCACGCCGATGACCGCGCTCGACGTCACCGCCGACGCCGTGCACGAGGCGGTCGAGGCCAACTTCCTCACGTCGGTGCGCTTGGTGCAGGCGGCCGTCCCCCACATGCGGGCCAACCGGTGGGGCCGCGTCTGCTGCATCACCTCGTTCGGCGTGAAGCAGCCCATCCCCGGCCTTGTGTTGTCGAACACAGCCCGCACCGCCTTGTGGGCATGGGCCAAGACGGCGGCGCCTGAGTTGTTCGCCGACGGCATCACCTTGAACCTGCTGTGCCCCGGCCTCCACGCCACCGACCGGGTGAAGCAACTGGGGCGCAGCGTGGGCGACGGCCCGCTCGGCGACCCCGACGACTTCGGCCGGGTGGCGGCATTCCTGTGCTCGGAGCCCGCCAAGTTCGTCACCGGCACTGCGCTCCAAGTGGACGGCGGCGCCGTCGTCGGGCTCCTGTAGACGGCGTGATCCGACTCGACGCAGCCACCGTGCTGCTGCAATGGGCGACCGGGGGGCTGCTGTTCCTCTGGGTGACCACGCGGCGGCGCGAGGTGGGGGTCGGCTACGGCTGGTTGCTGCGGACTACGTACTTGGTCATCGCTGCGGGCGCCGTGGCCGCCGGGCGCATGCTGGAGCCGGTCGCCGTGCGCGACGCCTGCGCAGCCGGCGTGGTGGTGGCGAGCGGCGTGGCGCTGGCTGTCTCGGTGGTTCGGCGACGGGCAGGTGTGCGGGGCGAGCGCGAACGGGCCTCGGCCCGTTCGGCGCGGGTGGCGACCATGACCGGCATCGAACGAGAAGCGGCCGACCGCGATGCGGAGGCGGCCGAGTTCCCGCCGGTACTCGACCTGGTCGCGCCGGTGATCGGCGCGGTGGGACTGGTGGCGGCAGGCATCGCCGCGGGCGGCCCCGACGCGTTGGCGGTCGTGCGCACGCTGGTCGGCGCCGCCTTCCTGGGCTGCGTCAGCGACGCCATGCTGCTCGGCCACTGGTATCTGGTGCAGCCGGGGTTGGGGCGGGGGCCGCTCAGCGAGCTCAACCGGTGGTTGGCGTGGATCTGGCCGTTCGAGGTGGCTGCCCTGCTGTGGCCCGTGGGCATGGTGTCGGTGTTCAACGGGACGATCGACGACAGCTACAACGGCCTGTTGGGCTGGTTCTGGATCGCCTGCGCGGCCACCACGCTGATCCTCACCTTCGTCACCCACGCGGCGCTGAAGGAACGGGCCTACTCAGCCGTCATGGCGGCGACCGGCTTGCTCTACCTGGCCATCCTCACCGCCTTCGGCACCGACCTGGTAGCCCGGGCTCTGTTGGCGGGCTGACCCCCCCGAGGTTGTGTAGGGATCGCGCCGTAAAACGGCGCGATCCCTACACAACTTCGGCGTCGCGGTGGAGCAAGCTCAGCGGGACAGTTGCACGGCGCCCAGGTCGGGGAGCAGGTCTTCGGAGTTGCGCTTCCCGGCGTCGGTGTCCTGGGACCAGTCGGCGAACGCCGACGCACGCTCGGGGTCGCCGTCGGCGAAGGCGCTGAGCGGCACCACGAACTCCAGCCTGCTGCCGCCCAGACGGAACGTGCCGGGGTACAGCACGAAGTCGTTGCCCCGCTGGAAGTATGCCCGCCACCCGTCGCTGCCGCCGTCGACGAACACTTGATACGCACTCTCCAGCCCCACGCCGCGGAACAGGTCGACGCCGAAGCCTTCGACCTCTCCCGGGGCCAGCGCGGCGGGCAGCGTGCCGCCCACCTCGACGGTGAGCCGCATCGTGCGTGTGCCTCGTTCCACGGTCAGCCGCACCAGGTCGGCGTAGCCAGGGCCGTCGCTCCCGTGGTCGCCGCGAGGGTCGGGTGACGACCCCACCGTGCGGTAGGTGTCGGGCACCGTGGTGGACGTGGTGGTGCCGGGGCCGCCGCCTGCAGCAGTCGTCGACGTGCCCCCGCCGGGGACGATCGACGCGGTTGTGCCCGGCCCGCTGGCCGTCGTCGTCGCCGTGGTGGCGCCCGCCTCGGGTAAGGGCGACGGCGTGATGCCGAGCTCGGGCCGGGGCAGGCCGTCGCCTCCCACGCCGTCGTCGGCGCCCTTGTTGCCGCCCGGTGCCTTGCACGCGCCGAGCACCAGCACCGTCACCAGCCCGAGCGCGAGAAGGGCCCGGCGGCGTGCCGGGCCCTTCATCGGTTGTGCAAGCACTGCTTCTATCGTCGGCTCGGCCGCATGTCGTGGGGCACGGTGACGGTGAAGGGCGAGTTGCCCTCGTCCACCGACGAGCACTCCTTGTCGTCGAAGGTGGCGACCCAGTCGATGGTGTAGGTGCGGCCGTCGCCCTTGCCGGAACGCTCCGAGCGGAGCTGGAAGTCGGCGGTGGCGCTGCCGTCGCCCGATCCTGTGGGCTCTTCGGGCGTGTAGTCGGGGTCGTGGTTGGGGCCACCGTCGCCACCGGCCACGTCGGTGACCGACGGTGTGATGGTGATGGTGACCGGGCCGCGGCCGTCGCTGTCGGCGGCAGTCACCGACACGTCCTGCATCTTGTGGTTCGGCGGCCACATCTTCAGCGGGCCGTTGTAGGTGACGGTGTCGCCGTCGCAGTCCTGGCTGGCCGATGTGTTGTCGTACTTGTTCTTGAACTCGTTGCCCGCGATGCCCGGAACGGCGAACGCCATGGCGCCCGCCCCCCCGATCGCCAGCAGCGTGACGATGCGTCGATTCACTGGTTCCCTCCCGGTTGAGCGCGAGGACGTAGACGTCCTGCTGAGCGACCCCCGGCTAAGAGTTCGTCACCCGCCCGGGTAATCCCTTTTGTCACCCGATGGGGCAGGAACCAGTGCCCGCGTCACGAAGTTGTAAGGGCGCTCCTGGGGGTCGTGAGCGCGCGCATGTATCCGCTGGGGTCGAAGACGAAAGGAAGCCACCTTGAAGAAGGTGATCGCTATCGCGTTCGGCCTGTTGGGCATGCTCGGCGGCGCAGTTGGAGTTGCCACCGCCGAGCCCGGTCCCAACGGGAAGAACAACCACGGGCTCTGCACCGCGTACTTCAACGGTTCGGAGACAGGCCGGGCCAACAAGCGCCAGGCCGGTCCGTTCGCTGCTCTCGAGAGGGCGGCCGACGACGGGGACTCCGACACGCCCATCGAAGAGGATGTGTGGAGGTGGTGTTCGGACATCGCCAACAACCCCAAGGGGATTGGCGGCAACCCCGAGGACCCCACAACTGAGGGCACCGAGGGCAACGGGAAGAACGGCCGCGGCAGGGGCTGAGCTTCTCGCAGCACGAAGTCGAACGAAGGGGCCTTCGGGCCCCTTCGTCGCGTCAGGATGGAGATGTGCGCCTCATCGGCGGGCGGGCCACAGCGCCCGCAGGCTCAGCCTCACCCCGCCGAGTGGTTTGAGATGTCCGGATTGTGCCAATGTTCCCCTTCGGTTCCCTGGGGCGAAGGACCACTGAACTGTTCAGTTGGGGTCGACGACAGGAAGGAACCAACTTGAAGAAGGTCTTTGCGGTCATCCTCGGCGTGCTCGGCATGCTGGGCGCTGCTGCCGGCATGAGCACGGCCGAACCCGGGCCGAACGGCAAGAACGACCATGGCCTCTGCACCGCCTACTTCAACGGCCAGAAGGTCGGCCACAACGGCGCCGGGCCGGAAGACCCGGATGATCCGCGGCCCTTCCAGGGTCTCGAGGACGCCGGTCGGGACTACACCGACACAGACGGCCGAGACAACGACAACGACAACGGCGTCGACGAAGAGGGCGAGAACACGAGCCTGACGGCGGCGGAGAACGTCTTCAACTACTGCCACGACCACGGCCTCATCGGTGGCAATCCCGAGCACGGCCGGTTCACGTGCGCAGACACCGGAACGACAGCGTCCACCGACCAGGACACCGACCCGGAGTGCAACCGCAACGAGAAGCCGGGCAAGGGCTGATCGAGCCGGAGCGAACGTAGAGAAGGGGCCCTGCGGGGCCCCTTCTTCGCGTGTCAGCCCGGGAAGCGGGCGGCGCCGTCGTTGTCGGGAGCGTCGTCTCGGGCCGTGGCCGCGGTACCCAGCACCTCGTAGCGGCCCCACTCCGAGGCCAGCGACCACCGGAACTGCTCGGCGTTGCCGAGGTGCGAGAGCGGGAAGCGCAGCACGACCTCGTCACCGGCAACCGTGACGGCGACTCTGGCCTTGTCGGCGAAGGCGGCCTTGCCCGCTCGGTTGTCGAACCACGAGCCGCCCCAGCCCGAGGCGGCAAGGTTGGCCCACACCTCGTAGTCGACCGACCCGTTGCCGTCGACGTCGTAGAACGAGGCGATGTTCATGGTGTGGTCCTCGTCGGTGCCGGTGGGGGCCGACCCACCGCCCAGGCGCACCCGCAGCTCGAAGCCGTCGGCCCGCCGCAGCAGGGTGGCGCCCACCAGGTCGGCCCACGCGGGCGGCGGGTCGAGGGGCGACGGGGTGAGGTCGCCGCGGGGGTCGACGAGAGCCGCGGTGGTGGCGCCGGGCACGACCGGCGCGGGCTGTTGCCCCGAGGCGCCAGTCGACGGCGTTGTCGTTGCCCCCGGCGCACCGGGCCGAGTCGTCGTCATGACCCCGTCCGCCGTCGTCGTGAGGGTGGTGCTGGTGTCGGGCGCGAACTGCGGGGTGAGCAGGTCGCCGTCGGCCGACTGCTTGGGCTTGCCGCGGGAGCAGGCGCCGACGACGAGCACGAGCGCCACGACGGCGGCGGTCCGCCTCACCGAGCGTTGAAGTACTTGGCCTGGGGGTGGTGGCAGATGATGGCCGAGGTCGTCTGTTCGGGGTGCAGCTGGAAGCCCTCGCTCACCACCACGCCGATGCGCTCGGCGTCGAGCAGGTCGGCCACCTTGGCGTTGTCCTCCAGGTCGGGACAGGCCGAGTAGCCCCACGAGTAGCGCCCGCCCCGGTACTGCTGCTTGAACAGCCCGGCCAGCGACGGCCCGTCCTCCTCGGCGAAGCCCAGTTCCTCACGGATGCGGCGATGCCAGTACTCGGCCAGCGCCTCGGCCATCTCCACGCCGAGGCCGTGCAGGAACAGGTAGTCCTGGTAGCGGTCCTCGGCGAACAGCCGAGCCGTCTCCTGCGACACCGCCTCGCCCATGGTCACGATGTGGAACGCCGCGTAGTCGACCTCGTCGGAGGCGACTGGTCGGAAGAAATCCGCGATGCAGAGCCACGGCTCGTGCGATTGGCGGGGGAAGCCGAATCGCATCCACTCCTGCGTTCGGGTCTCGTCCTTCCAGATGACGACGTCGGTGCCATCGCCGTTGGCCGCGTAGAACCCGTAGACCACCTGGGGCACCAGCACGCCGGAACCCTTCGCTTCGGCGAGCTTCTCCCGGAAGAGCGGCCGGATGCGAGCCTTGAAGTCGTCGTCGGACTCGCCCTTCTCCGGCCGGAACCCCCACTGGTTGCGGAAGAGCGCCGTCTCGTTCACAAAGCCGGCGATCTCGTCGAGGGAGATCCCCTTCACGACCTGGGAACCGAGGAACGGTGGGACGAAGACCGTGTTGTCGGTCTCCGCCTCGGGTGAGCGCGCTGGAAGCGAGGTCGGATCGACCTCGGCCTTCGGCTCGCGGCGCGGCAGGTCGCGTCCGCCAGGTGCGCGGCCGAAGTCCGCATCATCGGCGCCGCTGCGCTTCAACTCCATGAGCTTGTCCATGGTGTGGAGGCCTTCGAAGGCGTCTTTGCCGTAGAACAGGCGACCTTCGTAGACCTCGCGCAGGTCGCGCTCCACGTAGGTGCGCGTCAGCGCTGCGCCACCGAGCAGCACGGGCAGATGCGAAACGCCACGCGCGTTCATCTCCTCGAGGTTGTCGCGCATGATGAGCGTGCTCTTCACCAGCAGTCCGCTCATCCCCACCGCGTCGGCCTTCACTTCCTCGGCCTTGGCCAGTAGGTCACCGATCGGGCACTTGATGCCGAGGTTGTGCACCTCGTAGCCGGTGTTGGTGAGGATGATGTCGACGAGGTTCTTGCCGATGTCGTGCACGTCGCCGCGCACCGTCGCCAGCACGATGCGACCCTTGCCGCCCTGGTCGGCCTTCTCCATGTGCGGCTCGAGATAGGCGACCGCGGTCTTCATGGTCTCGGCCGACTGCAGCACGAACGGCAGCTGCATCTCCCCCTGGCCGAAGAGGTCCCCGACGACCTTCATCCCTTCGAGGAGGACATCGTTGATGATGGCGAGCGGGGTGTGGCCCTTGGTGAGGGCGACGTCGAGGT